>JAGGZB010000173.1 GCA_021162225.1 Candidatus Bathyarchaeota archaeon
ACATGGAGCTTGTCCAAAGCAACGCCAGCGACTACAGAACAGCAGATGCTGTTCAAAGATTTGCGGGAAGAGCGAGTCAGTATGGAACTCTCTTCGGAAAGAAGAGGCTGATACTCTTCGACGAGATTGACGGAATAACCGGAAGCGCCGATCGTGGAGGCCTCCGCGTTATTACGCAGATAATTAAGAAGACGGATTCCCCAATAATCCTAATTGCTAACGATGCCTATAATCCACGATTCTCCACTCTCAGAAACTTCTGCCAGCTCATAGAGTTTAAGAGACTTAGGAAGACGCAGATAGCCCGGTTACTCGCTAGGATCTGCGCCATGGAGGGAATTCAAGCCGACCCTGAGGCACTTAAGCTTATAGCTGAAAGGGCTAATGGAGACGTAAGGGCAGCTATAAATGATCTTCAAGCATTGGCTGAGGGAAAGAAGAGGCTGACTTTCGACGACGCCGCGTGGCTGAGAAGCAGAGACCATAAAGAAGTAATCTTTAACGTTCTCAGGAGAATCTTCTACGCCGGAAGCATCAGAAGCGCCTTGAGGGCAGTTCAAGAGACAGATGTCGACTTGGACATGCTTCTGGAATGGATATACGAGAATCTTCCATATCACGTGAAAGATCCAAAGGAGCTAGCATCCGCGATGGAGATGATCGCGCTTGCAGATATATACCGCGGAAGAATAGCAACAACGCAGGATTGGAGCTTAATGCGGTACTACATAGACTTCATGACCGCTGGCGTATCGACTTCGTGGAGCAGAAAGTCGCATGGGTGGACGCCGTTCCGTTTCCCATCGCGCATAGCAACCATGTCTAGATCCAAGGCAGAGCGGGAGATGCTTAAAGAGATAGGGCTGAAGATAGGTAGGAGATGTCACGTATCAGCTGACCGAGCTGCAAAGGATGTTATTCCGTTTCTGCGGGTAATCTTTCAGAATAATCCAGAGATGAGGAAGGGCTTAGCGAGATGGTTCGGCCTAAATGAGGAAATGGTCAATTACATAATGGGAAAGAACCAGTAAGTTAAGGCGTTCTCTTTTTAAGGCTACTCTTCACGCGCATGCTTAATGATGTGACCTGCCTCTGGAAGTATGAGCTTCTTAAGAGCTAGAGAGACTGCTTGAGGGGAGCCAGGAAGACAGAATATGGCTTTTCCCTTAGCCACTCCAGCCAGCGCCCTCGTAAGGATGGCGGCTGACCCTATCTTTTCATAGCTTAAAGCCCTAAAGACCTCGCCGAATCCAGGCATCTCCTTTTCAAGTAGTGGCTGAACAGTCTCTATTGTAACGTCTCTTGGGCTTATTCCAGTCCCGCCTGAAAAGATTATGGCATCAACCTTACGCGACTTTAGAGCTCTCATCAAGATTCGCTGTATCTGCGTCTTATCATCTGAGATTATCCTACGCATAGTTACGGCGTGACCATTCTCTTTAAGCATTTTTACAATCAAGTCTCCAGATGGATCATTAAGCCTCCTAGACTCGGAGAATTCCTTATATCGCGATGTACTGCAGATGATCACTGCGAATTTCAGATGTTCTGGAGCACTAGCCTTATGTTCCTCAGCAGTCCTGCTCATAGACTCTTCTTCACCTTCCTGACAACATGTATATCGCTGACTATAGTATACGGATACTGCCCCTCTGAATCCTTCTCGTACTGTTTAGTCATATCCCATATTGTGAGTAATGCAACGGCGGTTGCAACGAGTGCCTCCATCTCAACACCTGTTTGAGCTCTAGTCTTAACCGTGGATTCGACCTCCACGGCGTTAGAATCGGATATTCTAACGTCAACTCTGATATTTGTTAATGGGATGGGATGGCAGAGGGGAATAATATTGCTTGTGTTCTTCGCTGCCAGTATACCTGCAATCTTGGCAGCGGAGATCGGGTCTCCCTTCTCAACCTTCCCTTCAATGATTCTCTTAACGGTCTCAGCTCTTAGCTTTATTCTTCCCTTGGCCGTCGCCTCCCTGAACGTTTCAGCCTTACTGGTTATGTCGACCATCGACATCTAAGACACCAAGAGAAATAGCTATTCACGCAGTAAAATGCTATTCTTCGCTTTTCTCCTTAGATGCTGGCTGAAACTTTGATAGTTCTTCGGATACAGTATCTAAGATGCTCTTTAAATCGTTCAAGGCCTGCTCAACGTTTAGGATTGATAAATTAAGATTTCTGATCGCTCTCTTTAGATTCTCGAATCGGACGAAGGATGCCTCGGGAATAGACACCGCTGAAAGGTATTCCTTGGCGTCGTAAACTTCTTTAAGCCTAAGAATTGTGAATAAGCTCTTAGATGGGTTCTCTCGTATCTTCTTAGCTAGCTCTAGAAAGTTCGCACCTTCTATGGATGCTTTCCTAAGCTCTTCAAGCGCTACCTTAGAATCTTCCTCTGAGCCTCGTTTCTTAAGAGCCTCCTCAAATGCTCTTAAGTGCTCCAGTAATGCATCAACCCGTCTTCTTATGGTCGGGGCTACTTCAGGCTTTAAAAGAAGCATCAAGTCCATAAGCTGTCCAGTTATGTCTCTTAGTGAAGTTATGTCTCTTTCAGATCTTCTCCAAACATCTGTCGGAGTCATTTTCTCTAAGACAACATTACTAGTTAGATCCGTTGTTATTCTCTGAAGAAGAACTTCAAACTGGCCTATTTTTTCCTCATACTCCTGGATCACATTCACTACCCCTAAGAGACAATTCGACAATAATATGAAATGGAAGATACGCTAATTAAGCATTTGCATACTTTTTTAGCAGATATGCTATTGAAAAATACAAATTTAGAATAGCGGAAAGGAATATTCTAAGCAAGAAATCTTATCAATCATGTTGGAAGTAGATTATGAAATGAGGCTTAAAAATTGAGCAAGACAGTTGTTATCTGCACTGGGCAGCCTGGAACCGGAAGAGACGAGTATCTCCAAGCGCTAAAGTCTCGAAGAGACTTTCACTATTATCACCTATTCGACTACATCGTTAGTGAGGCTGAGAAGCAAGGCTTCATACTTAACAAGCTGAATGTTCTGGATTTCTATGACAGTAAGCCAGATGTACTGGAGAGTTTTAGAGCATCGGCTTTGAAGAGGATAATCGAAGAGATCAGAAAGAAGGGTGGCGTGCATGTGATAAGCACCCCGTATCATTTCGAATGGAAGGGAAAGTCTTATGAAGGGCTACGTCAAGATGAAGTGAAATCGCTTAACCCGGATATTTTCCTAGTAATACTTGACGATCTCATACGAGTCAGAGAAAGACTGAAGAAGGATCCTCAATGGAGAGAGTATGACTTCACGCTTGTTGAGCTTGCTCAGTGGAGAAGAGCTGAGATAATGGGGGTCTACAAACTCTCCCGACTTTTCACGCCGCATAAAGAGTTCTATCTAGTTGCGCGGGAGCATGGGACAAATCTTCTCGAGGATTTAATCTTCCACCGCGAAAAGAAGAAGATCTACTTAAGTCATCCGATAACAGGCGAAGATGAACGGTTCTTCAGGAGTGTTCAGAGATTCGCCGAGTCTCTTCAGCCATATTACGCCGTCTTTGATCCCTATATGATTAAAGACTGGGATATAGTTGAAACGTGGAGAAGAATGAAGAATGAGTCTCAAACGAAAGGTGAAGAAGTGCCTGGAAAAATTGATGTAACGATAGAGTATGCTGATGGCGTTAAGAGATACGAGCTTGAGTCTTGGGATATTGAAACAGCGATAAAGAATATTCGAGCTCAAATCATAGATACTGACTACAAGATAATAGAGAGCTGCCACTACATCGTTGTTTATCATCCGCGTGAGGAGATCTCCGCTGGAGTGATGAGTGAGATGATTCAGGCTAAGGCGATGGCAAAGTTCGTTTATGTATTCTATCCCTATGAGCCGAGTCCATTCTTTGAATGGTACTCAACAAAAATATTCTCGAGAGAAGATGAGATGATTAACTTCCTAAAAGAAATCGCTGGGAAGGAGATAGTTCCATAAATGCCTTTTAACATTCGCTGAGATTGAGGTGAGAAATGTTGAAATATGCGGATCCTAGAATGAGGCTTCTTAGGGATCTCTCCAGAACATGGGTTCTGCAAAGGTTGAGGAGGATAGAGCTCTCTGCAATTCCCGAATGGATAGGGTCAAGGGTCGCTGTGGCTTCAAGATATCAACATTCTCTAAGTGTTGGGAAGCTATCGCTGCTAGTCTCTGGAGGGGACAAGGATGATCTGCTTCTCTTAACGGCGGCTTCCACGCTTCACGATGTAGGTGCAGGTCCATTTCCCCACCTTTCAGACCAAGTAATGAAGGAGATTCTGGGATTTCCGCATGAAGGCGCCGTTAAATTTGCCTTCGAAAATAGTCCACTAAAAGATTCAAGAATCCTTGAGAAGTACGGGCTAGACTTGGATGAAGTGGCATCTATAGTTGAAGGAAGCCATAGACTCTCAAGGTTTTTACACGGTCTCCCCGATCTCGACAACGCTGACAACATATATCGTTTTATCATAAGTATCCCGGGCAGGCCTCTAGGTGAACCTTCATATGCTCCGCAGGAGATAGCGAGGCTAATGTCGCTTAAGGAGAACCTAATATTACCTGATGACCTAAGGGAGAGATGGATAAGCGATTTTAGAAAGGCATACTCGTATCTCAGAGACAACGAGATGAACATGATTGGATGGACTATGCTGGGAAGAGCTCTCAGACTTCTCAGAGACGATTTGAACCCGGATTTTTTCAGGTTAACGAATAAGGAGGCCTACTGGCTAATCAAAACAAGAATTCCTAAGCTTGTTGAGAGTCTAGAGAGAAGAGAATTCCAGATAATCTTTGACCGTAAATACGCCGAATTGAAGGGGGAGGCGCAGAAGATCCTAGATCTATCTAGCTTATGTGAATTAGAGCAGTCATTATCCAAAGAATCGAATCTTGAAGAATGGATGGTCGGTTTGTCAGTTATTCATACGATGCCGGGTGAAGAGTTCAGCTACTGGAGAGTATACTTGGTCTCATATAAAGGGAACAATAAGCCAAAGGATATGCTTGAGGATATTCTTTCAGACTCCATCTCTATCTAGACGAAAGGAAAGAATTTAAATGATAAAGATATACACTAGAGCATGCTAGGTAGGAAATATGGATGAATAGCCATTTGAAGATTTTTTTATTGGTTGCAAAAGATTTATGATGAGAAAAACATACATGCTAAGAATGAAAGGGGGTTTTAGATGATTGGCGAATGAGGATATAATATTGAGCGTGAATAACTTAGAGACCGTTTATATTACCGGAAAGAACCATTCCGTAAAAGCCGTCGATAATGTTTCGTTTGCTATTCGAAAAGGCGAATTTTTCGGCTTAGCTGGAGAGAGCGGCTGCGGAAAAAGCACCCTTGTACTTTCACTTCTAAATCTTGTGCCTCCCCCGGGTAAGATCAGAAAGGGTGAAATAGTCTATTACGGCTGGGGAGACCCCGTGAATATTCTCACTTTGAAGAGAGAGAGGCTTCGCCGTTATCGCTGGGAACAAGTATCTATGGTTTTTCAAGCTGCTCAAAGCGCATTAAATCCTGTAGCGAAGATTAAAGATCATTTTCTCGATACCGCTATGGCTCATGGACTGAGGCGTCGGAGAGAAATATATAGACGTGCTTTAAAGCTCTTGAATATGGTGAGGCTTGACAAATCAGTCTTAGATGCTTATCCTCATCAGCTGAGCGGAGGAATGAAGCAGAGAGTTATAATCGCATTATCGTTACTCTTAAATCCAAAGATCCTAATACTTGACGAGCCTACTTCAGCCCTAGATCTTGTAACACAGAAGTATATACTGGATATGGTGAGAGAGATTGGTGAAAATCTTGGCTTGACAGTGATCTTCGTAACTCATGACCTTTCACTCTTGGCAGGGATGATGGATAGAATCGGCATAATGTATGCTGGCAAGATGGTGGAGATAGCTCCAGTTGAAGATATATTCTACAATCCCCATCATCCATATACGTCCGGGTTAATGAAGGCTATTCCTTCCTTGGTTGGGGATATAAGTACCGTTAAGTCTATTCCAGGTGATGTTCCAAATCTTGTTAATCCCCCGCCTGGATGTAGATTTGCTCCTCGATGTCCTTATGCAACTGATGTATGTAGAACGGTTGAGCCTAAACTTGAAAGGGTAGATGGTGATAAGTATGTCGCATGTCACAGGTGGAGAGAGCTCGAATTATCTATTAAGGCTTGAGGATGTTCATCTAACGTACAAAGAATCTTCATCACTCTTCGGGGCTCCAAGAAATGTCTATGCGGTTGATGGAGTAACTTTGAACATATATCCTCAAGAGGTAGTTGCGCTTGCTGGGGAGAGCGGCTGTGGAAAGACAACGCTTGGTAAAGTGATCGTAGCTCTACTTAAGCCTACAGCTGGCAGAATATTGTATAAAGGTAAGGATCTTTGGAAGCTGCCTAAGAATGAATGGGTCAATTGTAGACGAAGATTACAAATGATCCATCAGGATCCCTACGCTGCATTAA
>JAGGZB010000134.1 GCA_021162225.1 Candidatus Bathyarchaeota archaeon
CAGTGCTGTGCATGTGCAACAAAGATCGTCTTCGGGTACTTCTTGATCATCCTCTCGAATCTTGGAAGCCCGATCTCGTCAATATTCCTGTACGCGTCGAGATGCAAGACTATCGGTATGCCGAGCTCCCCAACAGCCCTATAGATCTTCTGCTGCCTATAATCGTCAACGTACAGGCCCGCTAAGCTCTCGCCGAAGCCCCTGCATCCACGGGAAACATACTCCTCAATAATCGGGTATGGATCGAAGAGCTCCGGATGACCCCTACGCGGATCAACATTACAGAACGGGATAAGCCTATCACGATAACGCCTACAAACCCTCAAAACACTCTCAGTAGTGACGTAGTAGTCTAATTCTTCGGGGTTCTCGATAGGCAGAACAACAGCCATAGAAATCCCAAGCTCATCCAGACGCTTTAGGAGCTTTTTGGCGGTGAATGGACGGAACTGATAGGAGAGTCTTCCGATATGTGTGTGGAAATCTATAATGGGTTCGGGTAACATAAGCACCTCATCTCTTTTATGAATTTAAGTCATGGAGATGAGGATTTAGCATCATATATTTATCGTTTTTGGAACAAATCGATTTTCTCCTGAGAGGAAATTGTAATTACTAAAAAAGGAGAAGCTAGAGATTGTTTAACCTAGTATTTGGTTATGCCGTTTACGTTGCTCTGTAGTATTCAGCGACTTTTCTGATGGCCGTTGCTATGTCTTCGATATCCTCGTCTGTGAAGTACTCATTACATGGAAGAGTTATGAGCTTGCTTAGGAGATCCTCAGTCTTTGGACAAAGCCCCTTCTTGTACGTTATTTCCCTGCCATAGTATGGGCATGTCCATGGGCATCCGGTTCCGCCGTATCCTTTCTTCTCCGTGAATATCGAAGTCATGTATAATGGGATTCCTGTGTAGCCTGCTCCTGCAGGTATGCCTTCGGCTACAAGAGCCTTCACAAACTCGTTCAGAGATACTTTAAATACCGATGGATCAATCTTTACTGGATAAAGCCAGTATGAATGTTTGTAGCCTTTGGGAATTGTTGGGGGATAAATGCCCTCTATATCTTCAATCTCCTTCGTTAATTTCTCCGCTACGCTTCTTCTCCTCTCAACGACCCACTTGACCTTTTTAAGCTGAGCTAACGCAACTGCTCCTTGAAGCTCCGTCATTCGATAGTTGAACCCTATCATGACGTATTTCCGCGGCCCCGTCGCGCTTCTATCCCATCCCTTGTCCATGAAGAGCCTAGCTCTTTTCGCAAGTTCATCATCATTGGTTACTGTTATTCCTCCATCTCCCGTGAACATATGCTTAGATTGTTGCAAGCTGAAACAATTGATATCTCCCATGGTGCCTGTTAATTTTCCTTTATATTCTGCCAAGTAAGCCTGAGCACAATCCTCTATGAGGTATATTCCCCTCTCTTCAGCTATTTCCTTTAGGGCATCCACGTCACATGGCAATCCGAAAAGATGAACGGCGATTATTGCCTTCGTCTTATCCGTGATCCGCTTTCTAACATCCTCCGGATCTAGAGTATATGTGTCCGGATCTAGGTCTGCAAATATTGGGATAGCATTCTGGCCTATTATTGAGATTATTGTACCCATATCGGTTACTGGTGAAGTGATAACTTCCATTCCTGGCCCGAGATTTATGGCTCCTGTAGCTATGTGAAGCGATGCTGTTCCGGAAGTAGAAGCAACAGCATGCTTCACTCCTAGAAACTTTGCGAATTCCTCTTCGAATCTTGAAACCATCTTTCCAGCGTATCTGAATAGGGACCCGCTTTCTATGACCTCTCTCAAAAGTTCAAGTTCTTCTTCTCCAATGTTTCTACCAGACTTATTGTTTATTGTTGGGAATGGTTTAGTTCTGACTGGTTTCCCGCCATTTAATGCTAGTTTCTCCAAAAGAATCCCTCCATCCTCTCCTTTTCTATTATGTACATCCATAAGAGCTTTTCGTTAAAAGTTTACATTTCTCTAACAGATTGTTAATGATAAACAATCAAAACTGAACAGACCGACATAAATGGAGATAGATAGGGAAGGCGTCCAGATGTGCTTTTAAGTCTTCTGCTTGAATGCTAGGAACGCTGTTGACGCTAAAACTAGACCTTTGAGACAAGCTGTTTTAAGTATTTCAGGCCGTCTCTTACTTCGGTATCAACCGTCTCAAAGCTGACAAGTGCATGCTTGACGTATCTTGGAGAGCAGATCTCATAAGATAAGAAGCCATCATAGCCTATTTGTTTCAAGACTTTAACGAATGATTCGGCTATTTTTCCAAATGTTCCCTTTCCCAGAACTTCCCTTTCAACTTTCTGAGCTGTGAATACTCCCCCGCCTCCAGGCAACCATACAGCTCTTTTCGACTTAATAGTGGAGTCGCCGACATGAATGAACACAAGTAGATCTTTAAATTTGCTGTAGATCTCGAGAAGATCATCGTACAGCCTTTCGGAGAAAGGATTTATGTCCCCGCTTCTCACCAAAAGCTCCGGATCTATGCATGCTTTAAGCGATTCTCTACCAACCTCATCGATCATATCAAGAACATCTTTGAATGAATCCATGACTGGGGGATGATTCTGAAGTGCTAATGTTACTCCGTAATCCTCAGCCCACTTAGCGGCTTCAATTAATCCTTCACGGCAAAGCTCCCAATGTTTCCAGTATGAAACATTCTGGTCGACTGCTCCCATTCCGGCAGCAAAGACTCTAACGGTCTTTATTCCTAAATCTCTAGCCATCTTTATGACTTCATAAATATATAATAGGTTGAGTTCTCTTTTGAAGGAGTCAGGTCCGCTGAAGTCATTATAGGCAGCTAGGTTGGCCAATTCAATATTATGTGAATCAGCTAATTCACGTATCTCTTTTCTGGCCTTTTCATCAAGATCCATTGGATTGGCGTGGGGCCTCTTGGCCATCAATTCTAAGCCGTCATAGCCTATCTCAGAAAGCTTACGTATCATATCCTCAATGGAGAGAGGGTCTCCTCTGTAGAAGAAGCCAGAATAGCTGACTGAATGCAGTGATATCTTCATCTATTGTCTTTCCCCCTTTTCAATTACTGGCAGTAATTGCTGCTTTATTTTTGTAATAGGCTTTCGTAGTTTGACGTTACCTTCTTGAACGCTTTTATGTACTGCTCAAGGAAGCCCTCTTTGGGATCTATTAATGCTGGCAAGGTGAGGACCCGATTCATCATCTTCTCAGCCACTGGGAAGTCGCCTTTCTTGTATCCTTTAAATGGAGGTAGCCCGCACCATTCTCCTCCTAGAGGACCACGGTTGTGACCCCAGAGATCAAACCCCTTAATGAAGATGTTGTGGAGATGTTCTAGACCCGGCCCCGATGAAGAGACCATCCGAGCTCTTATTGGAGCTCCTTCAGCTCTCATTGCCTCTATGAACTTCTCAATCGGTAGACCGCCTAGCTCTTCAGGCTTGTATATCACCTTGAATCCTCCATAGAATCCTCCGGGATTAGCTTTCTCATAATCATGTACTGGTTCAAGACCCGGGAGTTTTCTCAATTCACTAAAGATCTTAGCTCTATTCTCTCTCATTCTCTTATTGCGGTACGGTAGGCTCTTCAGCGATATTCTCGCCAGAGCTAGTGCTAAGGGATGCGCCCTGTACTTTAATCCTAAAACCTCGCTGTCAAACAACCTATATGCGGGATTTGTGAGCTCCTTGGTTACTCCTGCGCGGTGCAGGTGGCAGTAAATGAGCTGACGTTCATAGAGCTCCCTATTATTTGTGCAAACTATTCCGCCCTCTCCGCCAGACACTGGTTTGCCATGTGGATTTATTCCTTGAAGACTAAAACAGGTGATATCCCCTACATTCCCTATCTTTTTTCCATCCCATTCTGCTCCGGGAGCATGACATGCATCCTCAACTATTGCGAGGCCGTGTTTACGAGCAATATCTATCAGCGCATCCATATCGCAGACGCGGCCACCCATATGTATGACGTTGATCGCTTTAGTACGCTTCGTAATCCTTCTTTCAACATCTTCAGGATCCATCAATAAGGTTTTAGGGTCTATGTCACAAAATACGGGACGCGCCCCCATATGGAGAGCTCCAGCGTACGAGCCGATATAACCAGCTGTGGGGGTTATAATCTCATCTCCAGGACCCACTCCAACCGCATAATAGGCGCTAGCAAGCGCCGTTGTACCATGGTCGACCGTTAAGCAATATTCGCATCCTATATATTCACGAAACTCTTCCTCGAATTGCTTTGAGACGCCGAAGCCCGATCCAGAAAGTTCTCCACGTTCAATTAATTCGCAAACAGCCTTTTTCTCCTCTTCTATGGGCCTCTTCCACTGTTCTGGATCCTCTATTGTTACGGCTTTAGGGCCTCCGAGAATGGCTAATTTCTCGTCTTCTCCACTCGCCATCTCAACCCGCCTCACATAATCTTTTCATAGCGCGGATATAAAAAGCTACTCGAGACCAACTTTTCCAAAGATTATTGCTTTGTGGGTGGTTAAGTGAGTGGCTTATCACATTGGGTGAACTCTTCCTCAGCCTCGATTTTCTTGAGAGGATGACTGTCTAGGCCCATGGGCTACTGGGAAAGATAGATTGTTGAGACAGCATATCCAACATTCAAGAGAAGATTCGGGGAGTCTTGCATAGCGAAGACTGAAGAATATTGCAAGCTCATGATGGAGAACACCCATCTATAATATGCTCATAAATCTGTAAATAATGGAGCGGAAAGATAAAAACCAGATAAAAAAGAAGAGGCGGACAAAAACTAAACAGTCCACAAAGCAAAAATTAACGTTTTTCTCCTTAACTGCCTCGAATTCTTCCTCGATTTGAAATATGTAATGCGGCATTTATGCTAAAACAGTCTTAAATAGAAATGATTTTCAAGTTTATTTTGCAAGGTCGGAACTTAAAAATGAGGTAGGAAAGAGTTGGGGAAGAGGATTAGAGCAAGAGATATGGGTATAAAGATAGGCGTGATGAAACCGGGAAGGTATAATGCCATAACGGATGTCGAAGGAGTAGGAGTTGGCCATTCAACAATTATTGAAGGCGAGGGACCTCTTGTAATAGGAAAAGGGCCTATAAGAACTGGAGTTACTGCTATTGTCCCTCACCAGGGCAATGTTTACGAAAACAAGGTTAGAGCAGCAGTCTACGCATATAACGCTTATGGAAAAGCAGTGGGTCTGCTTCAGGTAAGTCACATGGGAGTCATCGAGACGCCTATTCTGCTTACGGATACTTTAAACACTTGGATAGTCGCCGACGCCTTAATTGATTATATGTATGAGGTTATGAATGTGGAAGCCATGTCTATAAATCCAGTTGTAGGCGAAACTAATGGATCCTACTTGAACGATTCAATAGGCCGCCATGTAAGGAAAAAACATGTCTTTGAGGCTCTAAGAAAGGCTTACAGTCGAGATGTAATGGGACCCGTCAAAGAAGGAAATGTAGGCGGTGGAACGCCCATGTCAGGTTTTGAATTCAAAGGAGGCATAGGAACGTCCTCGAGAGTTACAAACGAGTTTAGTCTAGGAGTTCTGGTTCAACTAAATTTTGGGAGACGTGAAGATTTGAGAATTGACGGTGTCCCTGTTGGCATGGAGCTTTCGGATGTTAAACCCCGAGGAAAACAACAATCAAACTCCATAATAATCGTCGTCGCTACCGATTTAAAGCTAACTTCACGGCAACTTTGGAGGATTGCAAAGAGAGCCATGTTAGGAGTAGCTAGAACAGGTTCTTATGGATCCTCCAGTAGCGGAGACTTTGTTATAGCATTCTCAACATCAAAGAGGGAACTTAACCCGCTTATAGAGAGTATTCAAAAGGACACGGGACAAGGAAGAGAGGCGATCGAAACGAATGAGACTTTTCTGAATCGAATCTTTAGGGCGACGGTAGAGGCAACCGAAGAAGCTATTGTGAATGCTCTGTTTAAAGCAGAAACTATGATCGGTAGAGACTATCATATTAGAAGGGCTATTCCGCTAGATCAAGTGAAAGAAATAATGACAACGTATGGAAGAATATAAATTAATTTTTAAATAATTAGTAATGTCAACACGATCGAAGGCATATAGCCTTTAAGGCGGCTAGGTCATTTTCACATCTTCTCACACTTTCAACCGCTTAGTGACATAAAATTATTCGATTTTGTTCGATCTCCAAATTATTAAGGTAATGTTTAAGAAGTCATAAGTACCGGAACTTGCTAGTTATATGTGAGATTGTATGAGCATTACATTGGATGATGAAGAAGGAGTTATTAAGGGAGCACATTACTACCTATATAAGCGTCGTTCCTTAGAGGATCTTGAGACTGAAATTCTTAAGCTCTTAGAAGAGAGAGAAACGTTGCCCCTTTCGGCTATATGGAGAAAACTCAACTGTCATCTATGGGAAGTTTCAGCTGCTCTTAGGCATCTAAAAAAGAAAGGACTTGTCGAGGAGTCTGATGCAACACTAGATGATTACCACGATGATTAAAGAAAGAGAGCATTCTTAAAGAATTATCAGAGCTTTCTCATCGCAACTTCAGCCGCTAGGACCATTGGCTCCCATGTCTCATTTACTGGCGGAGCGTAGCATGTATCAGCCTTAGCCAGCTCCTTCACCGTCATCCCTTTCTGTATAGCAAAGGAGAGAGCATTAACTCGTTGAGTTACTTCTTCTCCCCCGATTATCTGCCCACCGATTATCCTCTCAGTTTCTCTGTCAGCTATTATTTTCACTCTTATCTGTTTGCCTCCGGGATAATAATCGGCTCTAGTCTTGGAGGTTATGATTCCAGATACTGTCTCAATTCCGACGCGCTTGGCCATAGCCTCAGTTAAGCCAGTTGCACCTATCTCTAAATCAAAGAGCTTCGTAACAAATGAACAGAGGCATCCTAAGAATACTGAATATCCGCCGGCGGCGTTTATGCCAGCGACTTTTCCCTGTCTTACAGCTGTTGTGCCGAGCTGGCTAAGAATAGGCCTTTGAGTAATTGAGCTTATCGATTCTGCACAATCACCAGCAGCATATACATCCTTCACACTCGTCTCCATCCGCAGGTTAGTCTTTATCCCTCCTGTTTCCCCAATCTCTATGCCAGCTTCCTTTGCGAGCTTAACATTTGGTCTTACGCCGGTTGCCATGAGAACTAAATCTGCAGGGATCTCATCTCCATCCACGCAGACTCCGCTCACATGATCGTCTCCGAGGACTTCGTCAACACGCTTGCCTGTCATAATCTTAATGCCTTTCTCTTCAAGATATCTTTGAACAATTCTAGCCATGTCTCTATCTAGAGCTGCTGGGCAGACTTGTGGAAGAAGTTCCACAACAGTCGTCTTCAATCCCCGCTCCTTAAATGAGACTGCTGTCTCTAAGCCTATAGCTCCAGCTCCTATAACAACGGCGGCTTTCGATTTTTCCAAGGCTTGACATATCCTTTTTCCATCATCAAGTGTCCGAAGGGTGAAGACCCCCTTCTTTTCCTTTCCCTTTATCGGCGGGATGAAAGGATATGCTCCCGTTGCGAGAATTAAGCTGTCATACTGAAGAGTCTCACTGTTTCCTTTCTTGTCCTCAACCTCTACTGTTTTATCTTCGACATTGATTGCTTTAGCTGTAGTCTCCAGTCTGAGGTCTATCTTCATCATTTTGTAATATGATGGGGGGAAAACTATGAGATCCTCAAAACTAGCTATATGCCCTCCTATAACAAACGGAATTCCACATGGAGAGTAGCCAGCAACACTTTGATCCGTAATTAACGTTATCTCAGCAGATCTATCAGTCTTCCTAGCAGCTGAAGCAGCATCTGTTCCAGCGGCATGCGCTCCTATTATCACGATCTTTCTAGCCATTAACCAATCTCTCCTTCTTGGAAGTACTTATCTTAAGATTACAGAGGTTCTTAATCAGTTTTATTCTCTGCCACCTCAGCAGACACCGCCGAAACTCTTCCAAATATGAGTTAAGAAGATAGAAAAAGTTTTCTACAGCGCAACATACGCCTAAGGATCCTAAGAATAAGATGCTAAAGAGAAAGGAGGGCTAGAATCAAAGAGATTGAGAAACTTCTATAAGGAACGAAGATGATGATTCATTGCCAAAAATTACATCATAATTTATTAGTTTTTTACTGAATATCTTTGCTCATTATATATGCGTTTTCTCCATCAGCGTAATATCCTTTAACGATCCTTTGAACCTCAAAACCGACTTTTTTGTAAAGGTTTATCGCGGGATAATTGCTGACGCGAACCTCTAAGTAGCATTTTTTGGCATTATATATCTTTGCCATATTTTCTAGGGCCTTCTCTATCAACGCACGTCCTATACCCTTCCTCTGATGCTCCGGAAGAACAGCGATCGAGATTATATGTCCCTTCTTGGGAGAAGAGAAGGGTATAAAGCTGATCCCTGAAAAATCGCTTTCTATTCTACACATTATGTAACCAACTACTTCTCCATCTTTTTCCGCCACAAGGAAGATCTCCGGAAAGTTTTCGTAATGACCGATGAAAAAGCTCTCTGAGTAATTCTCTGGTAGACATCTACGATTTATACTTATCACTCGAGGGAGATCCCTCAGTTCAAATCTTCTTAGGATATATGAAGGATCCAACCCTTATCCCTTATTTCTTACTGATCTAGAAAAATACCTAAAGGAGAAAATTTATCTTTTCTTGTCCAATCGCTTAGCGATAGGCTATGTCTTCATAAAAGGAATAGTTAAGCACCCCTTTGGGATAAAAGAGAACTTCCCTCTACTTCCAATAGCACCTAGGGACAAGCGAAACGCTTCATTAGCTGTTCTTGCAATCTTCATCTTGAAGACGTGGGAAACGTAATAATTTGGCATCGCCGAAACGATCAGCACATTAGACTCTTGAAGAACACTCAGCAACCTGTATGCCATGAACTTAGGAATACTGAACTTCTTCTTCAAATCTCTACGTAAATCTTTCAGATCCGCAAATTTAGATGCTGTTTCTATGAACTCTTCATCTCCGCATCCTGAAGAACACTCAGCAACCAGAACTATGTTCTTCTTTCTCTTCGATACTTTTAAAGCACCATACAGACATGTAACAGCTTCTTGAAGAGTGGAATCGAAGGCTGAGCCTCCGGGGCTTACAAACACCACATCGGCTCTGTTTTCTACGGGAACCTTATATATCTCCTCCGCAAACTTAACGGCTTCCCAGAATGCTTTATTAAAGTCACCCGCAAATGCCTTCACAACGTCAAATACATCGTTTCTAACGATGCTCACTGCAAAATCAACATCAGCAAGATTGGCAGCTTCAGTCATCTCTTCGTGAACGGGGTTGTCCTTCAAATTTCCCATAACCGCTTTATTGTCCAAGCCAAGCTGGAAAACTTTATTAATAGAGTCTATCCTCGCCACTCCGGGCACAATTAATTCGCGTCCACCACTATATCCAGCGATTGGATGCGGTTCAACCGGACCAGCGAGAATCTTCACATCTGCCTCTATAAATATTCTATTTAGGAAGATCTCGGTTCCACGCGAAGTTTTACCTACATATGTTCCATGATCCGAGCAGCTATGTCGCATGATCTTAAATGCTTCCGTGCTAAGCACAGTAGAGACTTGTTTTGAAGATATAGCTTTAAAGGGATCGTATGCAACTAAGACTGTAACATCTCCCTCCCTTACACCCGATGATTCCAACTCCTCGATTAAGGCCGAGAGAATCATACGATTCGTTGAGACGCCGGAGTCTTTTAGGACTATAGTTACCTTCGCTCCAGGTTTGGCTAAGTCTGCTATACTTGGAGTAGCCAGAGGCTTTTTCAGCGCATTTCGTATCTCTTCTTGAGGATTCTGCGCGCCGCCCACCTTCTTAGGCTCAATTACGTCAAGCACGTTACCCGCCGGAACTCTTACGCAGACTTCAGTATCTCCATACGGAAGCCATATCTCAACCATAAGAAAAACCTTCTATTCTTTTACGCTAATTTTCCAGATCAACCTAAACATCACTTAGGAGAGTTATGTGCTTGAACTATTAAAGAAACGAATTATCTTATCAGCAATTATCAATGACGCTTCTTTCTGAGCTTCAACGGTCTGAGCTCCTATATGAGGAGTGCATATCACGTTTGGATGCTTAATCAGCTCCAGATTCTTAGGAGGCTCGGTTCCGTAGACATCAAGAGCCGCGCCTCCGATCTTCCCAGTTTTCAATGCGTCTAGAAGGGCTTCCTCGTTGATCACTTCCCCTCTAGCCGTGTTGATAAGGAAAACTCCATTCTTCATTTTGCTGATTTCCTCAGCATCTATCATATGCTTTGTCTCCTCTGTTAATGGAACATGAATCGATATTATATCGCTTTGTCTCAGCAGCTCATCTAAAGAGAGAAAATCAGCTCCCAGCTCCTCTAGCAATTGCGGGGAAGGAGGACTTCTCTTAGTTACAAGGATCTTCATCCCCATAGCCTTCGCTATTCTGGCAACTCTCAAACCTATATTTCCAAGCCCAATCAGCCCTAGTTTTTTACCCTTCAACAGGAAGCCCTTCAGCTCTTTCTTGAGCCATTCTCCCCGCTTCATCGATGCATCTGCAAAAGTTATCTTACGAGCTAAAGCTATCATAAGTCCTATCGTTAATTCAGCTACAGAGTCTGCCGGCGCCTCCGGCGCATTTACAACGGCGATTCCTCTTTCCTCAGCCGCCTTTAAATCTATATTATCAAGACCGGATCCCGCTCGAGCTATTAATTTAAGACATCTTCCACGCTCAATAAGGTCACGCGTAACCTTTGTTCTGCTCCTTACAATTAGGACATTGCATTCTCGAATCTCCTCCTTCAGCATCTCTCTCCGCGTTAAGAACTTAACATCGAAACCTGCTTCTCTCAGCTTTTCGATACCTTCTGGATCGATGCGATCACAGACCAAGATTTTAACCAATGCCTTTTGCCTCCAGTTATGAACGGCTTAGCTGCACCAGCGCAGATACAGACATAAAACATCAGCAACTTCTCTTTTATATTAAACTTAACCCTTTTTAACTCAATAACTCTCAAAAACACAATCTTAGATATCTTTAAGTTAAGATTCATTATTTAATTAGTGCTGATCTTTTCCGCATATTCGGAGACTATCCTAATGCATTCCTGAAGTTCTCTCCACCCTCCCTTTAACGCTAAAAGACCGTGACCGGGCAGAAGTATATCTGGCTTCACAGCTCTCGAAAGATTCTCTAGGGACCTCAAATATTTTCTGATGCTTTCAATATCTCTTGACCCAAGCCAAGAGGATACCGGATGACCAGCCATTAAGCCTCTATCACACTTAAAAGCCGTATCACCAGTAAATAGAAGACTCTTCCCCTCAACTTTTAATCCATAACACAAATCTCCACCTTCTCTTGTGTGACCAGATGCATCGAAAACTTCGATTTTAGATTTTCCAAACGTTAAAGTCTCTCCTCCCCTCAACTTTATATCTACATAAGCCGGTGTAAGTCTTCCCTGACTCCTCTGAAAACCACTCTCAATTGCTTCTGCAGTAAGCTCATGAGCCGCCAATTTACATTTGAAAGTCTTCTTCGCGAGCGCGGCCCCGCCTGAATGATCTAGGTGTGAATGAGTTAAAAAGAGTACTGATACGCTATCTGGATCAAAGCCCTCTTCTATAATATTTGCTTTAACCATCTCAACATCTTCTTCGGATCCTATGTCTATGAGAATAAAACCAGCACCCAAAGTATCGATTAAGTAAACGTTGCATCCGCTTGAAAGGTTATAGCTTGATCCTCCCACAAGATAAACTCCATCAACGATCCTCATAAACCATCCGATAAAAATAAAAGCCTAATTGCTTTTTAACTAATTTGTCCATTAGTCTTAAGGCAACGAAACAACTCACAACGGTCCGGAAAAAAGGACAAAATTTGTGACTGAATATATTTATACGTATTTATATGGATGTAGTTTATGAAAAAAATATTTATATGAATGCTAAAAAACTAATAGCTGCCGGAAAAATTGTAAGGGGGAAAGGTGATAATTTATGGCCTCAACCACCAAAATTATTGCAGTTGCTATTGTTGTGGTGATTATTGCCGCAGCTGGTTATTACTGGTATTACACAACTAGCCAACCTAGAACAACAGAGATAACTCTAATGACAAAGGCAGGATTGTGGGCGGACTTTATCCGAAACAGTGGTGTACTCGAGGATTATAAGGAAAGAATGCTTAAAGAAAAGAATGTAAAAGTCGAGGTCACGATTATTACGGCTCCGCATCGCGGCTACGGAGAGAAGCTAATAACATCTTTTGCAGCTGGATCGGAGGGAGACGTCTGCTGGGTCAGCCCAACAGACGTTTTTAGGCTTGCTGAGACAGAATATTTGCTAGACTTGACGCCTTACGTTAGCAAGTGGGCTGATTGGGAGAAATTCTATCCGGCGGCAAGGAACGCTTATACGATTGGTGGAAAAGTCTATGCCGTTCCTAATGATGCCGCCACGATGGTTCTCTACTATCGAAAAG
>JAGGZB010000094.1 GCA_021162225.1 Candidatus Bathyarchaeota archaeon
CCTTAAACCTCCAGAAAACTGAAGAGCCCTCAATTCATTTGTAGGATGATCTTCACCGACCCGCTGAGTAACCCTTCAAACATAGCAGTTCGGAATGAAGACTTGTTAAAGGCAGGTTGGTGCGGGGGGTGGGATTTGAACCCACGAAGGCCTACGCCAGAGGATCTTAAGTCCTCCCCCTTGTCTTAGGGGTCGATCTGACCCTTCTATTTAGACCTGGCTCGGGCACCCCCGCCGCAGGCTTCTCCATCTTTCTGAAGATTGGTAAAACATACTTAAGTTTTATCATTTCTTGAGTGAGGGCGAGATGAACTTCAGACTGCGAGTGTCAGGTATGAAAGAGCATAGAGCATCATGAAAATTGCTCCGGTTTTCTTATCCATCTTCTCTCTCAATGCGAGGATTAGAATCACCACAGAAGATGCGAATATCGTGTATAGGATTGTGGCGCCAGCTAGATCGGCTGCTACGGTTTGGGGGAAGAAGACTTGCCCTATACCTATCGAGAGTGTTGCGTCTACAATGCAGCTGCCGATTATGTCGCCGATTGCAACCTCATACTCTTTCTTGCGGATTGCTATGAGATCTACTGCGAGCTCTGGGAGGGATGTTCCGATGGAGAGCATGAAGAAGCTGAGGATGTACTCCGGTATTCCAAGGGCTGCTGAGAGCGCTATCGCCGACTGAACCATTGCATAGGCTCCAACAGCAACTCCGGCGAAGCCGAGCATCGCCGCTGAGACATGATAGAACTTACCTCTGAGCATTTGAGGCTCGTAGTCTTCAGCTTTAATGCTTCTCCTCGTCACACCTTTCGTTAACAGCATATATATGGGCCAGCTGCCGACGAGAAGTAATGCATTAATGCGGGTGATATATCCTTTTTCCACCATGGAGAAGACCGACATCAGTGCTAAAACTTCACATGCTCCAGCCACAAGGATCTCCCGCCTCTTAACCATGAAGCCTCTCCCGAAGAATGGTAGGAGACCGAAGACCAGAGTTATCTGCGTCAGAACCGAGCCGATAGAGTCTCCGGCGTTAATATCTCCATGACCAAGCGCGCATGATACGATTGAATTAACTATCTCTGGTAAATCTGTCCCCACAGAGACCAGCAAGAGACCGATCATGAGGGGAGATATGCCGAGTGTGGCGGCGAGACTCAGCGAGTGCTCGACGGCTTTATCGCTGGATAAGACCATAAGGAGAACTCCACAGATGAGTATAGGGATCCATATTAACACGCCGAGAATCTGCTTCTCCCCCGAATTTTATTTAACTTTTTTCACCAATTTAAATAATTTTACTGATTAAAAAACCTTTATTTGTTGCTTCCACCTCCCTAAGATATAGGCGGAAAGGAGTGAAGCGAAGAAAAGCAGTAGTCATAGTTAAGAATCCAGAAACAATCCGCTTATTAGCTGATTTTACCAGAACGGAGATTTTACGCCTCTTAAGCAGAAAACCAATGACTGAAACTCAATTATCAAAGGAGCTGGGAATAACAAAGGCAGCCGTCGGATATCATTTACATCTCCTTATGAAGGCAGGGCTTATTGATATAAGCAGAATCGAGGCAGAAAAGCATGGAATCCTGCAGAAGTATTATACAACTATGGCGAGTCTATTCATTGTTGATCCGGAGAAGATACCTGAAGACGCGAAGAGATATTTCCTGCAAGTCCAGATAGAGCATCTGTTGGGAATATTAAGCGTCTTCAAACTACGCCATCAGCTATCGAAAATATCTTCTGAGGAGCTCGAAGACCTCGCGAAGGTAATGTTGGAGCAACTTAAGACCGTTGGGCAAAAGTACGTCGATCAAAAAGTAGAAATGGAGGACTCAGAATCCTTGGAGATAAAGATATACGCGGAGGCCCTAGCTAGGTTAACTAAGCAGAAGGAATGGCGCAGCATCTTTAAGAGGTGAGCATACATCGAATTTATATGGTAATGCTTCTTCAAAAGAAGGTCTTCGGTATATAATCTATATGATCCTTAATCCTCTTCTCCAGCATATCAGCTGAAAGATTCGGATGACGAGATGCTATCGAGTTTAGATGCTTTTTGAGGATCCAAAGAATCTCTTTTCTCTTGCTGTATATATAGCGCTTAATGCTCAGAGCAGCATTCAGAATATCATATGCACTCATATGTTCAGTTTCATGCGTTATAGCCGCAAGATGCGAGGACATATGTCTACTCTTCAAATCAGAAAAGACCAAAAAATCGTCAAATGTCTTAAGCCTAAGCTTTACTCCATATTCTTCAGCCCTATCAAACATATCTGTTCCGGGAATCGCTATGACCGGAGTCACCCACTTTGGAACCCCGCCTAGACTGATAGTTTGGTCTATCAATTTAAACGTCTTATCTATGTCTTCAAAGGTTTCTCCCGGAAGCCCTGTCATCCACCAAGTGAACGGTATGATTCCCTCAGAAATCGTTACCTTCATCGAGTCCAGTATCCTTTCTATTGTTGTTGGCCTCCTACATATTCTCAGAACATCCGCAGATCCCGTTTCAACTCCATAGTCTATGTTAAAGACACCGGCCCTACATGCTTCTTTCAAAGTCTCCCTGTCAAGAAATCCTGGAATCGAGGTCATATTGAAGCCTAAAACATTATCGGTTACGCCTTCCTTTCTTAAAGTCCTCATAATATTAATGAGCCTCTTCTTCCCGGCTAAGTATAGGTCGTCTTGAAAGGCAAACTCCTCTGCACCTTCCTCCCTGAGAAGATTCACTTGTTCAACTATCCATTCCGGAGAATGAACCGTATATTTTGTTCTGCCCATCACTGAACCTATCTTCCCACCTACACAATACACGCATTTATAGGGACATTGCCCCCTGCAAGAGTTTATAGAGACCATTAGAGGAGCGCGAGTCATCGGAACATCCCAAATGACGTGCTTGACAACTCTCCATGAATATGGAGGAATCTCGTCTATATTCTCGTATAGATCATCCTTTCTAAGAGGATTATCCCTAACTTTTCCCTCAAACCAGACAAGACCGCCGATGTCCTTTAGATTTCTCCCCTTCTCTACGCTTTCAGCAACCTTTAGAAAAGTCTTCTCAGCCTCTCCTCTCAAGACGCCGTCAACAACATCATGATATTTCTGAACTATCTCCTTGGCGAAGAATGAAGCGTTAAGACCGCCAATAATCACGGGAACATTCTCTAGAGCTTCTTTAACAAGCCTAGCTGTCTGGAGAGCTCCTTTTCCGAAATGAACCCAGTTCATCTCGACTCCCACGATCTTCGGATCAAGGCTTATAATACGCTCTTTTATGACATCCTCGGGAATCCCCATCATCAAAGCTTCTTCAAGGTTCCAGACCGTAACCGTATATCCACTCTTGCGCAAAGCTGCAGCTATGTGAAGCAGTCCATAGCCAATATATAGGCTTGACATGGCGGGTTCGCCTTTAAGCTTAAAGTTTACCGGCGGGTGTATGAGTAGCACATCTGTGGTCAATGAAACACACCCTCTTCAGATAACAGGTCTAAGATGCCCGAGACAAAGACATAATAGGCGAATCTTCAAAAAAGATTTATTGATACTTCCTTAAAGAGGAGCTAAGTTATCATGAAGCCTAAAACCGTGGTTATAATAGCCGCCTTTGCGACGATAATCATAGTTCTAAGCTTCCTAATCGCAGCCTACTCTTCCCAAACAAGAATCACGCGGTTTGAAGCTACTTCTTACACGATTAGGGAGGGAGATACCGTAACCATTTACGTAGAGGCTGAAGCCTTCCTAATGAAGTCCGTCACCGTCCATGTGGTTAATCCAGATGGGTCTAGATCAGTATTGAAGCTTGAGCGTGTAGGAGATCGCTACGTCGGGAATTGGAGAGCTCCCTCTCCAGGCACTTATCGAATAGAAGCAGCTGTTACGAGCTTGACTGCTTCAGACACTAAGGTAATATATGTCAAGGTAACTGAGAGCTTAGGCTCACAACTCATAGCGGTCATGATAGACCCCGGAGATCAGCAAAGCAGTTGGGAAAGGTCGGAGAACTTCTTTCCAGTGTATATAAAGGAGATACTTCGCCACGCAGGCATACCATTCGAAATTATTAGCAAGACGAATCTTTCCTCCCTATCCTCATACAGAATCCTAATACTCCCGTACAATACGTCGCTAACAAGTTCTGAGAAAGATGAGATAAGAGATTTCGTGGCGGCTGGCGGATCGCTTATAGCCATCGGGGGATCTTCAGGACTGAACGAAATCTTCGGCGTAGGCAGAGTTGAGCGTGTCTTAAACGAGGGATACATAGAGATAACGGATACGGATCACTTAATAACGTCAAACCTAAGTAGCAGCCTACATGTAGTTGGAAAGATTCCACTATACCCATTGAGTAGAGGAGAAGTCTTAGCGAAGGTGAAGGACACCTCTGGAAATACGCTGGATTATCCAGCAGTGGTTCTAAACAGGTATGGTGAAGGCTTAGCTATACTGATAGCTCCCGACTTAGTATCCTCGGTAGTGAATATACAGCAGGGCAAACCCGTGATTGAGGATGGACCATGGCCCGTTAATGATAACATACTTAAGACTGATGACGGAATACTATTAAGCTACGAGACAGATAGAGATCCAGTCTTCAAGCATATGGTCTTCTTGAAGCCAATAGCAGATGAAGAGAAGGAGATCATTATAAAGGCTCTCTTATACGCGTGTTGGGAGAAGGGGACGCCGCTACCGATACTCTGGTATTGGCCTGGGGACATACGCGCCGTAGCCCTCTACTCACATGACTCCGACGGTGGAGATGAGTTTAAGGCTAGATGTCTCCTCTCAAACATGACAGCTCTCGGAGTTAAGTCTACATGGTGCATCCTCCTCGGCGAAGGATACTCCAAGGAGTTCTATTCTATGCTGAAGAGGAACGGTTATGAAATAGCTCTACATTATGACGCCTTAAGACGCCCATGGTCTGAGGAAGAATTCTCCAGACAATATGATGCTGTATCATCGGAGACAGGTGTGTCTCTTGTTAGTGACAAGAACCATTATCTGAGATGGGAACACTGGACCGAGTTTTATAGGTGGTGTGAGAAGAAAGGCATAGAAGCGGATCAGACGAAGGGGCCGACCAAAGTCCACAACTTCGGATTTCTCTATGGAACATGCCATCCATACTTCCCGATAGATGATTGGAGATACAGAAATAGGTTCCTAAACGTGCTGGAGATACCGCTACATGATCAAGAAATGTGGCGCGGATGGCCTGAGAAGGAATCAATAGCCGTGCTGAATAACTTCACTTATCAAGCATACATGCATTACGGGGTGATTCATCACCTCTTTCATCCAGCTCATATCCAGAGGGTTCACCGAGTATTGAATGCAACCGTTCAATACATCAAGAGCTTGCCTAACATGAGCTTCTGGACATCAAAACAGATTAATGACTGGGAAAGAGCCCGCAGAAGCGTCTTCTTCAAATCCATAAAATTAGCGAGTCGAGAACTGAGTTTTCAGGCTTCCTCCCGCATTCGAGTCAATGAAGCAACGATAATTGTGCTCGTCCCAAGGAACTTCAATCCAGAAGAATGGAGCATTAGGGTCGGCGGCTCCGAAGTCGAATGGGAAACCACACAAATATACGGTTTCACATTCGCAAAATTTACAATAGATATGGAGGGCTTAATCTCCATCGACGTTCAAGCACAGGCAGCTAAGTAGCCATCTCATCAATATCTATTCTGTGGAATCCCAACCTATCTCTTTAGCTTGTCAATGAGCTTGACCATTCGATCCACTATTAATTCTCCAGTACCAGGCTTTAGAAGCGACGCGGTTTCGTATCCGCCCTCCTCATAGGCCTCCCGCGTCGGTATGTACCCTATTGAACCGTTTGCTTGGGTGATGACCATAACTCGGCTGGACCATGATCTTCTCTTTATCTCCAATCCGAGCTCGGTGAATAGCTCTCCCGGAACCGCCGCTAGGATCACATCCCCCAATGCTAATGCTTGGAGCTCGCATACCCTCTCCTGCTCACGTAGAGGATCATAGGGGATCTCCACTTTCTTATCCAGTGCGACTCCGAGCCAATGCTTCGGAAGAACTAAAGATTGGCCAGCTATTCTTCTCAGCATGATTATTTCTTCCCTTAGCTTTCTTGCCATGCGGAAGTTCTGGTCCTCAATAGCATTTTTGAGCTCTTCCTCCTTCTTGCCTATCAGCTTCTCAGCTTCATCCGGGGTTGGAATTTCTCTTAGCTGCACCTCGAAAGTAGAGTTAACGACTTGAATGTCTATGCTCGGTGGAAGAGCATGCATATTCTTCATCGCTTTCAGCGTAGCTGAGGCTAAAGCTACGCCTATCCTCTCAGCCTCTTCAAATGACCGTTCAGAATAGAAGGGTCTTACATCCCCTGAGGCTCCCAGGGTGAAGAGAACCGATGCGTTCTCAGCCTCTTCAATCAGGCGGCTTAAATATCCAGGGTAATCCGCCGATATTAGAAGGTTACGTGGCCCCAAAGTAACGGGGTGGCAGGAGAAATTCACCAGTACCGCGACTGTCTTGTTATTTGCTGCTTCAAATTTTAGAACTGTTAGTTCTGAATCTATCGGTCCGTCGGGTATTCCGGGAACTGCTCGTTCCTCAGCGATCTCAGGGGGCATACCCCATTCCTTGTACTGTTCGCATACCGCGTTTCGCATCTCACTGGTCTTCATGATGAGCATGCATGTTCCTTCCGGTGTGGCTTTACGCCTATTGTAGCTCAGCCCCGTCACCAAGCTTTTGCCATACTTAACCCTCGCTTCTACGAGATTCTTTGATGCCTCCTCAGCGATTCTACGTATCTTCAAGTGGAGAATCTTCAGCCACTCATCTATCAAACGTTGCTGCTGCTTAACGGGGAATGCGCTCATCAGGTTCGGCTTAACGGACGGCCCGGAATGTGTGTGGCTACATCCTATCATAACATTGCTCGGCTGGGTTCCGATGGTCTCCCCGACGATCTCTCTGAGGCGATTCATCTCCTCCCTCTTTAAGCCGATGAGATCTAGGGTAACTAATGCTGCTCTCTTCTCTTCCTTCTCGAATACGAGTATCTTTCCGTATAGGTCGTCGTGGACTCCTTGGGATACTTCTAGTCTCCCGCTAAAACCAGCCATCGGTATTCCTACGGGCGGAGTTATCGGTATATATGAGACTCCGACCTTTAATGTTGACAATATAGGTCACATTATTTTATGTGATCTCTTGGGCGATTTAAGAATGACGCAGATACGCAGATATATTCTAGGTGATTCTAATAGGCTTTCCCTTATCAGCCGATTCAATTATTGCAAGCAATATATTCGTCACAGCTCTTCCATCATTTTCATCGGGCTCCGGCTTAATGTTATTCTCTAAGCAGTGGATGAAGTAATTAACGGATTCGAACCACCAGCCTACACGCTTATAACCCAGATCCGTCGTCCCGCTTGAGGGATACCTAACAACATCCGCATAGACTTCAAGTCCCTGATTCAGCTGATCGATCTTCACAAAACCCTTCGTGCCTATAAGTTCTATTCTGTGATCAACATTGCTTGGAAGAGAGTTGGGGAGTATCCATGCGGTTTCAAAAGTAGCCGTAGCTCCATTCTCGAACTCCACAATCGCCGACATAGTGTCATGTGTTTCTATACCCATCGAAGCAAGTACTCCTTCAGTTTTCGAAGCATATACTTTCACAGCTTCCGAGTTGAACCACCACCTTATCATGTCGACCATGTGAGACATTAAGAACCAAGTTGGCGAGGACCTTGAAGACCAGCTCAGCATCTTCATAGGAACATAAAGGCTGTTCATGAGCTTTGCATAGGCGTGAATAGGCTTGCCCAGCTCCCCGTTATCAATCATCTGCTTCACCTTCCTATGCTGCGGCCGCATCCTGTTCCCATAATTCACCATTAACCAGCATCCCGACTGCTTCACGGCTTCAACTATTCTATCCGCGTCTTCGAGGGTTGTTGCAAGAGGCTTCTCAACTATGACGTGCAGCCCCTCCTTGAGAGCCGCGATAACTGGGTCGGCA
>JAGGZB010000083.1 GCA_021162225.1 Candidatus Bathyarchaeota archaeon
GAATTCATACTAGATCTAGAAGAAAGAACTATAGCGATACTAAGGATCTCACATAGGAGAAAAGCCTACAAAAAGTAAGACTACCGCTTCTCCAAGAGAATCTCATCCCAAGCCACCCAAATATTCAATGAACGTTGACGACTATTGATAATATAGATCTCCCTAGAAGATACAAACGTATGCCAGCTCACATAAAAAGGAGCCTAAAGAAAGGAAAAGAAAATATCTTCATGCAATGCTTCCCATTTGTAGATGAAGAGTTTCTGGAAAAGAGTCTTAAGGAGCATGGAGCTTAGGGAAGTCATAACCACGTTGAGAGCCACCTCATGAAATATCTCGGGGTTGTAGTTTAAAGTTGTTCTAGACCGAGGAATCCTGTAATTAATCGTCGCCATAATTATAATGATGACTAGGACAAATCATGGAGATAATAGTAGTCCATTTATTGGTGTTAACTATTCCATTTGCAGATCTAAGGACCGTTTTGTTCGAATCGTTCTAAGCGCTCGTTCTTTAACCAGTATTTTATTTACAGATTTATGCCTCATGATAAGGCTTCTTTTTCTCTAGTAGGTAAGTCCGCGCCAACAAGCAGTAGATTTCACGGATAGGAAAGTCGAAAGCTTATTTTTCGGGAGGTTGACTCTTAATTTTAGAGGTAGTGGTCTTGCTGGAGTGGTTTTCTTGGGTGCTGGTGCTGATTCTCTTCATCGCTCTTATCGTTACACTGGCAAGGCTGAGAGCGTTGAGGAACGTTTTCCAAGCTGAGCTTTCGCGAAGGGTAGCGGAAATACAGCTTCAATTAGCGCAGCAAGCTGGTGCGAAGCTCGAGGAGGAGCGGGAGAAGCTTATGAGAATGTTTGAGCAGAGGTTTCAGGAGTGGAAGCAGAAGGAGATGGAGAATGCGGTTAAGGTGGAGCTTGAGAAATGGAGGCAGGAGATGGAGAGGGAGATCAGGCGGGACGCGATTAAGGGCTCCATAACGACGCTTCTAGGGAGGGTCGGCGAGCAGATAGCTCCACTCTACATGATGAAAGAGCTTGGGGTAAGTCCCAGAGACTTGAGGTTTATCGGAACTCCCATAGACTTCATAGCGTTTAAGGGGCTCTCCGAAGGCAAGCCCGAGAAAATCATCTTCATAGAGGTCAAGGCCTCTCAAAGCGGATCCCTTACAGAAAAAGAGAAACATGTTAAGTCGCTAGTTGAGGCTAAACAAGTCGAATGGATTACATTCAACATAAGGAAAGAAGTTGAAAAAGCGTTTGAGGAAGCAGAGAAAGCACTTGCAGTTGAAGCTAAGCCTATGAGTGAAGCCGAGAAGCTAATCGAAAACCGGTTGAACAGGTTATAAAATCGGAGGGCAATGAGTTTTATGAATGGCTAGTGGAGGTGTTTCAAATAACTAGAGATGAGTATGAGAAATTGGACCCTGACGTGAAGGAGTTATTGAAGAAAGAGTTTGAAGAAATAAAAGGAACCTAGCTCACTTCCCAAGGACTCCGTTTTTCTGAACCGATGTACGCACTAGACTAGTGGATAGGCTAATGATGTAAAAGGTTGTTTCTTCTACTTTTCAGAATCTTGGTTACGATCATGAACGTAATTCGGTAAAGAATGGAAAGATGCAGTCGAAAGAATTAGAATCTCGAAGAATCTCTGTTAGTCGATAGATCAAAAGTTATAAGAGTCTTCTGGGTATTTTTTGATATCGGCGGGTGGGTTACGTGGATTCGAGAATCTTCCGGCGTTCTCCCATCCGAGACTTATCAGCTTCCTACCACACTCCGGGCATTTAGGCCACTGCTCGTCTCCCTCATCCACTTGAATTGGAAGAGACGGCTTTTTGGGAGCCATAACTCCACACATGACCACATTCTAGATCTGGGATAAAAGTGTTGAAGGCTGACCTCCTCAATCCGTTTTTACTTCCACTTTGCTCTTCAAATCTCTGACGGCCTTGTAGAGCCATTTAGCCTTTCTACCCCTCCCTCTCTTCATGCCTTGAATCCTCTCTAAGAGGCCTAGCGAGACCAAATGTTCAAGTGCTGGCCTAACATACTTGAAGTCTTTAGGAGCCCACCCCCTCCTCAATAGCTCTGAGGCAACCTCTCCCGCAGACCTCCACTCATCTAAGAAGCCGTCTAGGGCGAGGAGTATTATCCTCCCATGTATCTCCTCTTCATCTATCTTGACATAGATGGGCTTTTTCTCTAAGACGACTTTGGGAACCTCGACGTTTATCCTGATTTCGGGAATCTTCTTCAGGATCGTGTCAACTGCGAACTCTAGGGCCTCAACCCTATGCTTTAGCTCTAGGATCGTCTCGGGCTTTACATCCATCAAGGGGAAATGCACCGAAGATGGTTAAAATCCTTCTAGACCTAGCCGAAAATGGAGCCCAATTCGTTATAGATTGTGCATAGCCAAAATCAATTCTACTCGACTTTTTCTTGCCGAGGTTTAAGGAGAGGTTTATAGTTACGAGGAGTGCAACCGTTTAGTTTCACCAACTTTTTATTACCTTCCCTCAATATCCCTTTCGTAGGATGCGCTTACTTTCAGAGGTATTGTCCACGCGGTATCGGGGCGCGGCGATTCTGCTTTGGTTGGGGCTTTTACCCAGCTTCTTCCCATGCGTTGGAATGGCTTTAGTTGCTCGGATCACTCTGGGGCACCCACTTATTTCCGAGTTCGTGCTTTCCGGCTTAGTCATCTGGTTATCCTTTGTTGCAGCTACTTGGTTCTTTTTAATGAGGCCCCTAAAGTCGGGGATCAAACCGAACAAGATAATCTTCATCATACTTACGGCTGTCAATTATTGGATAGGACTAATTATTGGAGGAGCTCTCTATACGCTAGCCTATACACTGATATATGGATTCACGGCTAGCAAGCGCGCTGAGCAAACGTACGGTCAGGAATTTTCGGATAGTCCGCTTTATAAGCTGGTGTCGAGGGATGAAGCCAAGATATTAGAGGCGTTATTGTCTCTGGATGGAAGGGCGCGGCAAAGGGATCTGGCAAAACTTACTGGCTTGGACAAGGTAAAGACTCATAGGATCGTAAGGAGGCTGGCTAAAAGCGGGGCCGTCAAGATAGTGAAAGAAAGCCGGAAAAAGAGCATAATTCAGTTGGATGAAGAATTACTAAACATCTTGAAAAGATGCAATCGGGAAAGCGAAGAGATATTCAGAGGAAACTAAGACCCATACAGTATTGTAGAGAACCGAAGAGACATAATTACTTTCCGATAAACTCCGCATCAGTCAATTTACATTCTATATATCAATGGTTTTTACAGCGGATATGTTGAAGGCGTCATATATGTGGGTCCATGAAAACTCTTGCTAGTGCGGCTTCTCTAAGATCTTTTCATAGTTTCTTGCATGTTGCGTTTTCATAGATTTTGAGAGGCAGGTCTCCGATTATCTCCCTTATGATTGATATTATATTGGGATCCGCTTTGCCCTTGAAGAGGACTTCAAAGCCCTCGTCTGTGTATCCCCAGCCTATTATCTGCCCCGTGTAATTCTGGGCCTTTAGCCGCGACCAAACCTCATCAACAATCCGCTGCTTCTCCTGATCTCTTAGAGTAGCGTATTTATTCTCAACAATTCTGAAATTCGTCTCTATCCTCAGTTTATCATCGCCTGTTCCCCGTTCCAAGATTAGCACGTAGTCTCCAGGGAATACATCGGACAGATATGCTTCATCATGTGGATATCCCGGCCGCCCGGCTCTCCAGCTAATCGTCGAAACCCGCTCCATTTGCGAGATATTATGCGCATAGTATGTTGGCATAAGCTCAACCAATACTAAATCATACACCTTCTTGCCATCGGCCCTTAGGATCGTAAGCCTTGTTGATCCCCACAGCTTGTTCACCGGGCCTGTAAGTTTCATCCTAATCCAAAGAAGGTCACAGACTTCGACTTCCTTACTTGACAATGCGACTTCCATCGTAATGTTATCTTTCTCAGCCAATAGAACAGGGCCCTCAAACTCTTCGGGCGGAGATACCGGCGTAAGAAGATTGCCACATTTAGCGATAGCAGTCGAAGATGTTATTAATCGATTCCATGTTTGCGTGTCTTCCTCTCTCGTTACAAGCTCGTAGATGAAGTCCTGCGTCTCGAACCATATTCTGCCCTCAGGCAAGTAGTCGAACCTCATCGAGAGCCCGCTACTAAGCCTGAAGTCTAGGAATACGCCCCACACGTATGGTATCGTTACTTCGACCGTCCTACCCTCCATGACGACCTTTTTCGGCTGCTGACGAACTACCTCAGCGTTTTTAATCAGGTTCACCGCCGCATCGAATCCGGGTTCACCGCGGTTAAAATACGCTATAGCATGACCTGTCACATTCCTGACCTCGACGGCAGACGCTTTTTCTAAAACGAGATTAACCGCATCCTCCCAGC
>JAGGZB010000067.1 GCA_021162225.1 Candidatus Bathyarchaeota archaeon
CCTACTTCACCATGTCTGACGAAAACAATTACATGATATGGTCTCTGCTTAAAAAATGCTATGAAAGAGGATGGATTTATAAAGGCAGGGATGTGATGCCCTGGTGTCCAAGATGCTCAACCGCCCTCTCCCAGCATGAGATAGTAACCGAAGGTTATAAGGAGCTGACTCATCCCGGTCTTACCCTCAGATTTCCACTTAGAGGAAGATCAAAGGAGTCCCTTCTAGTATGGACCACTACTCCATGGACTCTAACATCCAACGTTGCGGCGGCCGTCCATCCGGACTTCACATATGTAAAAGTGAAGTTTAGAGATGAATATCTGTACCTAGGGAAATTTGCGCTTGATAGGATCCTCCCGAAAGGGAGCTATGAAATCGTTGAAGAGATGAAAGGCAGAGAGATGGAGGGGTGGGCATATGATGGCCCCTACGATGAGCTTCCAGCCCAGAAGAAGTCAGGAGCAGTTGACGCTCATAGAGTTATTCTGTGGGAGGACGTGACAGAGGAGGAAGGAACAGGCATAGTTCATATAGCGCCAGGTTGCGGAAAGGAGGACTTAGAGCTCGGAGAAGAATATGGTCTGCCAGTCATCGCTCCGCTGGACGAGTTCGGAGTCTTCATTGAAGGTTTTGGGAAATTCACAGGCATCCACGTATACGACTCAGCTAAGATAGTTATTGAGGACTTAAAGAAGAAGGGATTACTCTTTAAAGTTGAAGATTATACTCATAGATATCCAGTTTGCTGGCGTTGCGGAAGCGAGCTTGTCTTCCGCCTTGTGGATGAATGGTTCATAAGTATGGGTAAGAAACTCGATAAGCCTCTTGATGAAATAACCGAGGAGGAGAAGAAAGGGAATCTACGTTATCAGATAATCGATTCTGCCAAGCAGGTCCGATGGATACCGGAATATGGACTTCAGCAGGAAATCAACTGGCTTCTAAACATGGAGGACTGGATGATCTCTAAGAAACGTTACTGGGGTTTAGCTCTGCCCATATGGGAATGCAAGAAATGTGGATACTTCGAGGTGATAGGTAGCAAGGAAGAACTCAAAGAGAAAGCAGTCGAAGGATGGGAGATCTTTGAGGGACATACTCCCCACCGCCCATGGGTAGACGCCGTTAAGATAAAATGTCCAAAATGCGGCGCTCTGATGTCACGCATCCCGGATGTCGGCAATCCATGGCTAGACGCGGGGATCGTTGCATACTCAACACTCCAGTACCGAACAAATCGGAAGTATTGGAGGGAATGGTTCCCAGCGGATCTCGTTTGTGAATCTCTTCCGGGACAGTTCAGAAATTGGTTCTATGCTATGCTCGCCATGAGCACGATCATGGAAGGAAAAGCCCCCTTTAAGGTCTGCTTTGGGTATGGCTTAGTTCTAGGCGAAGATGGTCGTGAGATGCATAAGTCGTGGGGCAACGCCATAGAGTTCGATGAAGCCGCTGAGACGATGGGAGCCGATGTTATGAGGTGGATGTATTGTAGTTGGCGGCCGGAGAATAATCTTCCCTTCGGATATGTAAGAGCTAAAGATGTTAAGCGACGCTTTCTCATCCCACTATGGAATATCTATAGCTTCTTTGTAACTTACGCTAACTTAGACAAGTGGACTCCGAAAAACATGGTTGGGTATGAGTCTCTTTCACTTTTAGATCGATGGATTCTCTCAAAGCTAAACGTGCTAATCAAGTATGTAACTGAGCGGCTGGAGGACTTCGATCCATACAACGCATCTATGGCGATTGAGAAGTTCGTTGAGGAACTATCAACATGGTATGTTAGGCGTTCTAGGAGGCGATTCTGGAAGAGTGAAAAAGATGAGGATAAGAACGCGGCTTACACAACGCTTTACACATGCTTGACGACTCTCACCAAATTACTAGCGCCCTTTATACCATTCACCTCTGAAGAGATGTATCAGAATCTCGTCCGTAGAGTAGATAAAAAGGCTCCAGAAAGCGTCCATCATAACAGATGGCCTCAGCCAGATGAAAAAATGATTGATGAGAAATTGATGGAAGAAATGGACTTGGTCATAAAAGTTTGCAGCCTAGGACGATCCGCACGTAGCAAAGCCGGAATAAAGATTCGTCAGCCTCTTTCAGAGATGCTGGTGATTGCAGATAAAGAAATACTCAACCGCGTTGAAAAGTTTAGCAGCCTCATCATGGATGAGCTGAACGTGAAGAATCTTCGGTTATCAACAGATAAGCATGAGGCCGTGAAGTACACTGTAAAGCCTCGCCCAGACATCCTAGGCAGAAAATACGGCAGATTATTCCCGAAGATACGGGAGACCATAGAAAAAAATGCCGAAAGACTCGCGGAGACCCTCAATAAGGGGGAAAGCATCGTACTAAACGTGGAGCAGCAACAAATAAGAGTACTCCCCGAGGAAGTCGAAGTAAAAACGCAACCACGAGAGGAATATACAATAGCAGAGGAAGACGAGATCTTAGTAGCCATAAATACAAGGATCACTGAGGATCTTAAAATGGAAGGACTTGCCAGAGACATTGTTCGACGAATACAGAACCAAAGAAAAGAAGCCGGATTTAATATCGCAGACTGGATAGAGACGTACTATGAGGCTGGGCCAGAGCTTTCCAAAGTATTCGAGAAATTCGAAGGATACATATCAAATGAGACTCTTTCAAAGGTCATCCTTAGGTCTAAGCCTCCGAAGAACGCGCATGTCGCAACCTACAAGATAGGGGGAGAAACATTAAAGATAGGACTCATTCGAGTTAAGAACTAATCTTCATTCAGAGCCTACCTTTCATAGACAAACGCCTAAACCTCGATGAGAACTTCACCCAATCCCGGAGATGGTTTTTGTAACGACTCTCAGTTCAACCTTCCTTCTCCATGAGCATACTTGACGACTGCTTTCATACACTCCATCCATCACTAATCAGTATTCCCTAATTATTTTGAGATCTCCGCAACTATTGCATTATTCAGCCTTATAATATCCTCGGTTCTTATCTCAAGAAGCCTTTTTCGGGAGCCTCCTCCGCAATAAACAGTTTCATACTGTATAAGAGACTTATCGATAACAGTTCTCATCTTAGTTTTATGTCCAACCGACGGGGTCCCTCCGGGAGGATAGCCACTTATCTTTTCGGCTTCTTCGAAAGATACTAAAGACACTCTGCGAACTCCTAAGGCTTTAGCGGCGGATTTTAACCGAACTCTCTTATCCCCGGGGATTATGAGCAACACGGGCTCGCCTTCATTTGTCTTTGAAACAAGGTTTTTTGTTACTCGATGAAGCTCTAAACCAGCTGCCTTCGCAGCGTCGGCCGTGTGAATAGTCTCTTTCTTCTCGATAAACCTATACCATACTCCCGTTTCTTCGAGATACTTCTTCAGAAGATCTTCATTCGTCATCCCGGTCACAACTCTCCACTCTCAAATGCTTCGCAGATCCTAAAGATAATATTAACCCTCCCCTAGAGTATGAAATACTATTTTGTTCCAAAACTCATTACTCTCCATACTCATTGCGTGCTATTAGCTTGCTGAATGTGAAGGAATATTTTCCTAGAGTAGCATATAATGATCAAAAGTAAGCGATGGCAACCCCATCCTTAAGCTCTAGGATAAAGCATAACTGACGAACCAGATCAATCTTATTTAATAGGCACCTTCTCCCCTCGAAAGTCACGTTTAAATCTGCCCAATTCATTGATGATCTCTCTGAGCTGCTTGGAATCGAATACTGGACCGTCTCTGCAGACCCGATACTTTCCAATAACGCAGCTTCCACATATTCCCATAGCACAACGCATAATGCGTTCCAGACTCGCTTGCATAGGAACCGCATACTTTTCAGACAGAAGGAAGAGCTTGCGGATCATCGGCTCTTTTCCACACGCATATAAGGAATCAAATCTCCTTTCAGAAAGACATCTCTCAGCAACATCGGTCGCTAATCCCTTAACGCCATAGCTACCATCATCAGTTGTGAATATTATCTCCAGACCGTATTCATCGCGTAGGAGATTTAATCGATCCTGGAAGAGAATCTCTGAACGAGTCTTCGCTCCCTCTATAAAGAGAGTCTTAACACCATTTCTGAGGAGCTTATCTATGAGTAGAAGAAGCGGGGCAGATCCTATTCCTCCACCTACAACCAACGCTCTTTTCCCAGATATTTTGAAATGCGATCCGAAGGGACCTCTGATCCCTATGAGGCTACCCCTCGCCATATTATTGAGAGCATGAGTCGCTTCACCAACTTCTTTAACAGTCACCGATACGAGTCCATCCAAAGTGGACGATACACTTAGCGGAATCTCATCTACACCTGGAATCCACACCATCAAAAACTGTCCAGGCTCGGCTAGAGCTGAGAGTTCATCTCTGAAGAATATCGACTTGACATTATGGGCTTCGATTCTAACTTTATCGATCTTAACGATTCTAACTTCATTATTCTTTGTGTGCCAGCCCAATTATCTCCCTCACATTTCTAAATTTTTTTCTCACGAGATAATCTTCTATTCCATTAACGATTCTTTTGAATATTGAGAGACCTTCATAGGCGATTGCGGAGCCTATCTGAACAGCCGACGCGCCAGCAAGCATGAATTCAACAGCATCTCTCCAAGTTCGCACTCCTCCGCATCCGATCACGGGTATGTCCACAGCCTCATAGATCTCGTATACGCATCTTAAAGCGATTGGTTTTATCGCTCCCCCAGAGAGACCTCCTATCTTATTTGCGAGTATCGGTCTACAGGTTTCGATATCTATAGCCATCGCCCGTACAGTATTTATCGCCGTGATGGCATCTGCACCCGCCGAGGCAGCCGCCTCAGCTATCTCTCTTATATCTGCGACGTTCGGGGTTAGCTTCGCAAAGACTGGACAATCCACGGCCTTTTTAACCCTCTCAACTACGAGACCAACCATCCTAGGATCCTTTCCGATCTCAGCCCCAGATCCTTTAACGTGAGGACATGAGAGATTCAATTCAATGGCATCCGCACCTGCTTCAGCCGCTATTTTCGCTACTTTTGCATATTCTTCTGAGGAAAAACCGTAAACGCTAACTATGAGCGGGACTTCCAGATATCGCAGTCTCCTAATTTCCTCAGTAAACCTTTGTATTCCAGGATTCGGGAGTCCAACGGCATTTAGAACTCCGCACTCAACTTGTATGACCGTGGGGTTTCTGTATCCTTCGCGGGGTTCTAACCCTATGGATTTTGTTGTTAAGGCTCCCGCCCCAGCGCGGGCTATCTCCATCAAACACTCAGCCGTCATCCCGAGAATTCCAGAAGCAAGAATCGTAGGATTCCTGAGCTTTAAACCCGCTATTTCGACATCTATTTGTACTTGCATACTACCACGATGCCTCTATGCAAATTAACACCTTAATAAAAGGTGTTTTCCCTCTAAAATCTGATGGAAACCAGCATACTAAATGTGTGAAAAATCAGCATTTATAAACCATTTAAAAAGAATTTTCCACACGCATGAAAAACGTTATTGGTTATAATAGCAATAATCTCATGTAGTCGGTGAAGATATTGAAAGCATTCATTGTGCCGTCAGTCATTGGAGTTTTAGCATTAGATAGTGAAGGAAAGATTATTGAAAAAAGCCTCTTTCCAAGGAAGCCAGTAGAGATCGCTGAGAGGCTGGAAAGAATAAACTCAGGCGAGACCATAGACGAGCTGGAGACATTAATTAGGAGGATTAGGAAAAAAGGTTACGAGGTCTTCGTTTTTGAGGATCCCGACCTTGCAAGAAGCATACATGAGCGGCTTGGAGTCTCCTGTGAGGTAGAATCCCCATCAAGCGTTGCTAAATTCTTTCGAAGGAACATTGAAGAATATGCTGTCAAAATGCAGTTTCTGAAATCGTCGACAGAACTTGCCAAATTAATCCACGATGTCTCCATGGAGATGTCTAGAACATCCGTGAGGAAAGCTGCTGAAAGAAGAGATTTCCTGATAGTTCAGGCAGTTGAAACTCTAGACGACTTAGATAAGACATTAAACCTCTTCGCAAATCGAATACGTGAATGGTACGGGCTTCACTTTCCCGAGCTTTCGCGTATAATAAACAATCATGAAACATACGCGAGGCTTGTGCGTGATCTGGGGGAAAGGAAAAACTTCTCGAAGGAAAACCTCAGGAAAATTAGTCTGCCCAAGGAAAAGATTAACAAAGTTGTTAAAGCTGCCCAAACATCTATGGGCGCCGACCTTCGAGACGACGATATAGATAAGATACAGATCCTTTGCAACCAATACATGAATCTGCTTGCTGCCAGAAGAAAAATCGAAGGCTACCTTAAAGAGATAATGAAGGAAGAATCTCCTAATCTTTCAGCCATAGCTGGACCAATACTTGGAGCAAAACTGATAGCATTAGCAGGAGGATTAGAGAACCTAGCCAAGATGCCATCAAGCACGATACAGGTTTTAGGAGCAGAGAAAGCCCTCTTCAGATCTTTAAGGACTGGAGCACGCCCGCCGAAGCATGGTGTTCTCTTCCAGCATGTCTTAGTCCATGGATCAAGAAGATCCTTAAGGGGGAAAATCTCCAGAGCCTTGGCTGGAAAGATAGCAATAGCCGCAAGAACCGATATATTCAGCGACGTATATATTGGAGACCAGCTAAAGAAGGATCTACTTGAGAAAGTAGAAGAGATAAAAAAGAAAGGTTCCAAACAGAAGACGCTTAGGAAAAAGCACAGGGAGAAAGGAAGAAAATGGGCATAAAGGTTACGCCTAATCAAAGGTTTCAAGGCGTATATGATGTGATCCTAGAAGATGGATCTAGGAGGATAGCTACAAGAAACCTCACACCTGGAAGAAACGTTTATGGAGAGAGACTGATACGGGTTGGAGAAGAATATAGGCTTTGGGATCCGTTCAGAAGCAAACTTGCAGCCGCCATACTGAAAGGAATGGAAAATCTCCCCATCAAGGAAAAAGGCAAGGTTCTATATCTTGGAGCTGCCTCCGGAACAACGGCAAGCCACGTATCAGACATAGTCGGGGAAAAAGGCTATGTGTACTGCATTGAATTTTCACATAGATCGATTCGCGATCTTATAGATAATGTTTGCAGATTCCGCTTAAATATGGCTCCAATACTGGCTGATGCTAGATTTCCAACGAAGTACGCGACCTTAGTGGGCGAGGTTGACGTTATATACTGTGATGTTGCTCAGCCTGAGCAAGCCCTCATTCTATCCAACAATGCAAAAATCTTCTTAAAAGATGACGGATGGACCATGCTTGCGGTGAAAGCAAGAAGTATAGATGTCACCAAAGAGCCATCAGAGATTTACCGTAGAGAAGTTGATATACTGAGAAATGAAGGATTTGAGATATCTGAAGTTGTTGATCTCGAACCATACGAAAAAGACCACGCCATGATCATCTCACGATTAGGGATCTAGTTTTTCCACGGCCAGTTGCGTATAGCCCTAACTATGAGGCTAATTTCCAGAGTGCTAAATGAACCTCTTTCTAACAAGTTACTTCCTTTCCGGTGGAGCTCATAACGAGCTTACCGTGCTTCACGCCTTTACAACCCAAGATTCTATCAGATAAGTTTCTTATCTCTTTAGGACGCCCCTTCACTGCGAGAATCTCCATACAGTTTCGTTCATCAACATGTATATGCATTGTCGAAATGATAATCCCTCGATTTTCATGCTGAATGTCGAGGAGCTTCTCAACAAGTCCCTTTACTTCATGATCGTAAAGTATTGTTAATGAACCCATAACTTCCTCATCTGATCCCTCCCAGGCCCTTTCAATTAGAAAGTTCACGATCATATCCCTTACAGCCTTGGACCTACTACCATAAGACCTCTCTTTTATGGCATGATCAAACCTCTCTAGGAGATCAGAACTTATTGATACGCTGAATCTGACAGTTTTAGCCATATGATCCCTCCTAGAATATCTAGGAACTAGATGACATATATAACAAAAGCTTGGTGGAGCGCAACATAAAGTAGAATATGTTCAGTATTTAGGTCTAAAAACTCATGAAAAATATGTCGAAAATTCGTCGAATCGTAGAAGATCAAAGAGGCTCATTCAATTTCTTGCCTGTTCTTTTAGTCCATTCGCTTATTGGAATCGCGAATTGCTTCTCCACCTCACTTCTATAGATGCTGTTGTATGTGCAGAACGATCGGATTTTCCCATCAGGAGTCGCGTAATGTATCGCGCATCTCTGGATTCTGTCAAGGTCTATATTCCACACGTCCTGGAAATGCATTATTCCTATCATGATAACCTTGTACATTAGCGATGCTAAGGCTTCGTAGCTTCCCTTAGTCACCACATCCTTTATCAAGTCTCTTATGAGACCCGACTTGACCATAGGTAGAAACTTCACAATCTCAGCTTTAGCTCGCGTCTTCCTCCCCTTAACTCCGAGATAATATATATTCCAGAAGATTTCCGCGAATTTATCCACGTCAACATAGCGTGTTATAGGCGTGTAAGAGCCATCCTCGACCACAATGAAGGTTGAGGCTCCACACATCGGATGCATCGTAAATACAGGATACGGTCTGCCCTTCAACACCTCCATACCTTTCGATATTGGCACAGGCCAATTCACGGGTCTCCAATCTTTGACTAGAATCTTCCCATCCGTCTGCTGCTCTATCAGCTTAATAGCATCTGGTATTGTTATACGCATCCTCCGCATCTCTTCTTTACGTGCTCTCCCAGCCATGGAAATAGGCTGAATATTAACGCATCTCACAACATCGCGATTCTTAACAGCATATTCAATTATATCTCCTAAGTCTTTATCGTTCACTCCCCTAGCAAGGGTAACTACCAGAACGATAGATCTTAAACCGATCTTCCTTGCATTCTCTAAAACCTTATTCTTTATCGGCACGAGATCCGTTCTACCTCGGAGTTTCTTGTAGATTTCCTCTCTTAACCCATCAAACTGTAGATAAACAGTATTCATGCCGGCTTTGTAGAGTTCTCGGA
>JAGGZB010000180.1 GCA_021162225.1 Candidatus Bathyarchaeota archaeon
AAGCCGTAGAATTCTATGAAAAGTTAATGGACTACATCGCCAAAAAGAACCCGAAGATTCTTAAAGAATTAGGAATAATATAATCTACTCTTCATTGCCAAAGAAATTTCTAACCCTCTTTTGACACCGGTACTACGACGTTAGTTGACTGAATAACGAAAAGAGGATTGCCGTATCTATCATATCTTTCTGGTATTTGGTAAATTTCAACAACTGTTAGTTTCACCTTTAGTGTCAAACCAACGTCGGGGATAACGTATATATTCCAATCTTCTTTTGCATCTACTACCTTAATGGGTCTTCCTATTTTCGGCGCATTTTTTATTTCAGTAGGTGTTAGAGGAGGGCCAGGATTACCCTTAAGGTGGGGAGGAGCTATAGCAACATAAACATTCTGAAAGTCTGCATTAAACTCATACTTTTCATTAACTTTCCTTCTCATTAACCGCTTTAAAATAGTGCGACCTCGAAGTCTAACACCGTTTTCTAGGTAATAGGTATTCCAAACTTCCTTTACTATATCGAAATACAGATCTTCCCAAGCCTTTAATCCTTTCGTCATGCTTCTATCCTCCGAACCGTTAAGTTCAAATCTTTGTCAATGTGAACTATGAGCTTCTCCGTCTTCATCTTACTCCATCTCCAAACATCTACACATTTAGGCTTACATGGCTCGAAAGTCTTACTATCCACTTCTAAATCCAGCTTCCTGACCTCGTATTTCACGGAGATCTCCGGAATTTTATCTTCCACTCTCATAACTCTCAACTAACTGGTATTAAGTCATAGAACTCTACAACATTATCCCTACGCTTTCTTATGAGCATCAAGCCTCCAAAATCCACTAGGTAAAACTTTTCAGGCTCCAGATTCTTTAAGCTTATCGAGAGCAGGTTTTTTCCAACCTCTATTGCTGGAGCAAAGCTATATCTCTTACGTGAGGAGGTGATGGTAGTCTCAAAGATAGGTTCTTCTACTTCAGTAGCCGTCAAATCCTTTTCGTCACGAACTATGTAAGCGGCCATAACCAACACCACTGAATATATGCTACATATGTAGCATATATCCATTTTCATGTATTTTCGTTACGGCTAGGTCACTTACTCAAGCTTCCTGATTACAGCAATCTTTCGGCCATCCCTCTCCTCGATCTCCCAAGCTAGGATGTCTCCAGGCTGAAGGCCAAGTTCTTCGATAATTTCTATTGGTATGATCGTTTTGAGATAACGCTCCCTACCTTTCCCACCTATCCTAGTTACGGTACTCTTTAGAACCATCTCGTGGTTCATGCCTAATTGTACTATTTAGCCTCTTTCCTTATAAGTATTAGGCCGAATTAGCCGAATCGTATAAATATGAGCCAAATCGTACTAATAGGCGAGGGGGTGAGAGCATAGTGTGGAGCAGTTTTAGGGTTTTGGATAGGCTTCCTGAGAGCAAGGGGATCCATGTTCTTCAATGCAAGGGATGTGGCCGAAAATTCGAGAAAATCGGTATGCCTGACCCCGATGATCCGCTGGACGCCTATTGCGGTGAATGCCTTCTAAAAGGAAACATTAGGGAGGAGGAATAGATGGCCAGAAGAAAGCTCCTTTCAGCGGGCTCATGCGTTCTGAGGGTCTATAGAGGAGAGCGAAGTCTGTTGATGATCACGATTCCGGAGAACGTGATAGAAAGACTCCGCGTAAAAGAGGATGACTTGCTCTTTTGGGAGGATTATACGACGACCAGAGGTGGAGAGCCGGTCATAAGGCTTAGGCTGTTTAGGAGAAGGCGGAGAAAGAAGCCGAATCCATCCACAATGCCTAGGATTATTCTGAGCCTAGAATGGTCTTAAAAGCTGTGGTGGGTTTAACCAGCTTTCTTCTTTTTTCTTCTTTTACGAGCTTTTCTCCCTTCAGCTTTTCCCATGTATATTTTCTTTTGTTGCATTAGGAAATATCTCAGAACCTCATCTGGGAATTCCTTCAGTTTAGGGGTGGTAAACTTCAGAGTAATTGTATGAGACTTTTCGAGAGACTTTCCTCCGCCAAGCTCCGCGATGACTATGTTTAAACCTCCTTTAATCGAGCTTATACTAGAGACATGAACGCTTACCGTAACTTCCTCTAGAAAAGCTATTACCGGCTTATCTTTCACCTCCTCATTATACGCCTCAAGCTCCTTTCTCACAAGCTTCAGGAAATCCTTCAACCTCAATCCAGACATTACAAGCATTAATTTCCAGCCAAAGATTTAAGAATGTTTAAAATCGGAATTTGAGGATTTTTACGAATTTTTCACTTGGAGGACCTCTTGGCCTCTATTCTCTCCAAGACCTTTGAAAAGAGTTGGTAGGATTCATCTGGGGCCAGGAGGCTTATAGCCAACCTAATAACCTCATGTTTATCGACCCTCATACACTCGCTTAGATAGTCTATGAATTGCGCATTGATAGGCATAGAGAAGCCGATACCCTCCACGCTTCTTACGCTTCATGGCCTATCTTCCTCCGGCGATTGCCGATATTTTTGCGAGAGAGAGCAAGAGAATTTTGAGACCATTAATATAGGCATGGCCTCTCCTCTTTCTCTCTTCCCAATACAATAGCCCCCACCCTAACCG
>JAGGZB010000081.1 GCA_021162225.1 Candidatus Bathyarchaeota archaeon
TGAATACTCATAAAGAAAATATAAAGCTTTCCAAGAGTTTACAAAATTCAAACTTTACATATCATTTTTATTATCCAAAAAGTATTGTTTAGGTGGCAAAATGGCAACTTTTATATAATATTACTCACATTCTAATCGGCGAAGAAAGTTGACTGAGAAAGAAAAAGAATATGAAGAGATAACAGTCAAGTTGACCCTTTCGAACGAATGGCTCAGAAAACTTGATACATTAATTAACACAAAGAGAATCTTCTCAAGCAGAGCAGAAGCCTTCAGAAGAGCTCTCGAGCTCTTATTTGAAAAATACAAACAGGAACTCCCCCCATGAGAGACCAAAATGGCCGCAAGAAAACCATTAACTGCTGTTTCTAAGCCTTGACCAAGCGAAAACAGCTTAGCGTAAATTCTATCTTCTAATTCAAGTATTCCCTCATTGAAATGATTAATAAAGTACAAGGGTTATTGAGCATTCCTACAGTCCGTGAGGCTATATTATACGAAAAATTATCTAATGATACTGTTAAGTGCGGATTGTGCGAAAGAAGGTGTATAATTGCCAACGGGAAGATGGGATTCTGCAAAACTAGAATGAATATTAATGGCAGATTATATACGCTTGTCTACGGTTACTTAAGTGCTCTCGAAAGCAGACCGATTGAGATTAAGCCTTTCTTTCATTACTGGCCAGGTTCCACCGCATTGACATTTTCTACGTGGTCATGTAATCTTGAATGCTTGTGGTGTCAGAATTATCACTTGTCAAGAAAACCGCCAGATCTTCTACATGCGTCTTTTACTCCTCAAGAGGAAGTTTTAAGGCAAGCTCTGAGGCTTGGAGATAAGGGTCTTTGTGCAAGTTTTCAAGAACCAACCCTCCTTACAGACTGGGTTCTCAGCCTCTTTAAGACCGGTAGCAAGAGAGGCTTGTATTGTTGCTATGTCTCAAATGGATACATGACATTAGAGGCTCTAAAGATGCTTAAAAATTCGGGAATGGACGGCATAAAGATCGACATGAAAGGTAAAGCGGATGTCTACCGTAAGTACTGCGGAGGTGTGGACGTAGAGGTTGTTTGGAGAAATATCCGGGAAGCTAAACGCATGGGTTTGCATGTGGAGGTTGTGAACTTAGTCGTAACGGGAGTTAATGATGATGAATATTCAATAGAATGGGTGATAGAGAGACATTTGAAGGAGGCTGGAAGCGAAACTCCCTTGCACTTCACTAGGTATTATCCAGCCTATAAGTTCTCAAACCCGCCGACAAGGGTAGAGACTTTAGAGAAGGCTTATGAAATGGCTAAGAAGGCTGGTGTCAAGTATCCATACATTGGAAATGTTCCAGGCCATAGGTATGAGAACACATACTGTCCCAACTGCGGAAGAGCATTGATAAAACGCTTCGGCTATACGATTACAAGTTATAAAATTACCGACAAGAAACGCTGCCCATACTGCGGGGAGAGAATACCAATCGTGGGGGAGTACATCAAGCACGGATTTCTCCGAAAATTACGTTGGATATGACCATTTAATGCTTGTTATGCTTCAATATATAGTGGATTGAATATTTCATACAATTAGTTTAAGTATCTCAATAGTAAGTATCTACTCTAAAGCGAGCGTGATGAATCCTTAGAAGTGAAGAGCATTGGCGATAATAGAGGCTGAAGAACTAACGTACACTTACCCCGTTGGTGAAAAACCTGCCTTCAGAGATGTGAATCTCAAAATTGAGGAAGGCGAATTCGTTATTATCACTGGACCGAGTGGATGTGGTAAGACTACTCTCTGCAGATGCTTTAATGGCTTAATTCCACATTTCTACGGTGGAAAGCTGGAAGGAGAGATACGTGTATGCGGACTAAACGTGAAGGAGCATCCCACATACGAGATCGCCCAACACGTCGGAATGGTCTTCCAGAATCCGGAGAATCAGCTTTTCGCATTATCTGTTGAAAAAGATGTTGCCTTCGGACTTGAAAATCTAGGAGTTCCAAGGAAAGAGATTCGTAAAAGGATTGACTGGGCCCTTAAAATAACTGGAACATATAATTTAAAGAATCGACCTCCCTACGAGCTCTCTGGAGGACAGCAACAAAGAGCCGCGATTGCTTCTGTTCTAGCCATGAATCCCGACGTTATGGTACTGGATGAGCCGACGAGCTTCCTGGATCCCGTTGGGGCTGAAAAGATCTTTGAGGTTATTGGGCGCCTGAACAGAGAGATGAGTATGACTATAATATTAGTGGAGCATATGCTGGATCTCGTCTCGAGATATGCCGACCGCATCATTGTCATGCATGATGGACGGATAATGATGAATGGAGACCCCCGAGAAGTGCTTGTCTCCGAGGAAGCCCGCTTAGTGGGAATAGGCATTCCTAAGGCCACTATGCTTTACAAGATCCTGAAGCACAGAGGAATAAGTCTTAATAGACCTCCGTTATATTCGGAGGAGGCTTGCCAAGTTATAAGGGAGGCTTTGAGTAGATGATCATCGTGGAGAATCTGTATTTCACCTACCCGAATGGTGTGGAAGCACTGTCAGGAGTTAATTTGAGGATCGAGGATGGAGAATTCGTTGCGATCATGGGGCAGAATGGGGCAGGAAAGACTACTTTGGTTAAGCATATGAATGGCTTGCTTAAGCCTACAAGAGGGAGGGTTCTTGTAGACGGTATTGATACTAGGAGAGTAAGTGTAGCAAGATTAGCGAGAAAGGTAGGGCTCGTCTTTCAGAATCCAGATCATCAACTCTTCAGCGAAACCGTTGAGGAGGAGATTAGCTTCGCATTAAAGAACTTTGGATATGATGAGAAGACAATAAAGGAGCGAGTTGACTGGGCACTGAATATGCTTAATCTGGAGAGATATCGAAGGATTTCTCCATTTATGCTCAGCGGAGGAGAAAAGAAGAGAGTTGCATTGGCGTCAGTGTTGGCGTGGGATCCGAAGATCATCATCCTCGACGAGCCGACCATAGGACAGGATTACATGCAGAAGGAAAAACTGAGACAGTTCATATTGCAGTTAAACCAGCAGGGAAAAACAATCGTAGTGGTTACGCATGATGTGGAATTCGTTGCTGAGTGTAATCCGCGAATCATACTTATGAAGCAGGGTAAGATAATAGCCTCTGGAGAGGCTGAGGAAATCTTAACGAATGAAGATTTAGTGAAGGAAGCCTACGTCGCCTTACCCGAAATCGCCAAGCTCTTTAAATGTCTAGAAGAATACGGCTTCCCCCGAAATGTTATCGATGTCTATGAAGCTGCTGACCTTATATACAAGAGGCTGAGAGCCAGAAATGAGCGTATTTGACGGTTTCAAATTCAGAAGCATATCATCCCCAATCCATCAGCTGGATCCAAGAGCTAAGTTTGTCTATGTATGCGTACTCTTCGCCGTCGCCATCATGTTTAACAATATCATTCCGCTTCTAATCCTTTTTCTGATCCAGATACCTATAGTCTTCATGGCTAAAGTCCAGAAAGAATGGATGCGGTCTATGAAAGGCTCAGCGGTCTTCGCCATTATGATCTTCGCCGTCAACCTTCTTTCACTCTACTTTTATGCTGGACATGAAACCTTCACTTCTATACTAGAGCGATCATTAGCCATGACCGTTCGATTCATAGTTTTAGTTCAGAGCTTCTCAATTTTCTTCTTAACAACATCTCCGGACATGCTTGGTTTAGCTCTAGAGCAAAGCGGAGTTCCCTATGAGCTTTGCTTCGCCTTTACAACAGCAGTCCGCTTCGTCCCCGTCCTAGCTGAGGAAGCCCAGACAATAATAGATGCTCAGAAATCCAGGGGACTTGAGATTGAAAGCGGAAATTTCCTTAGAAGAATACGAAACTACATACCGATACTTATCCCGCTAATAGTGAATGCTATCCGTCGGAGCTTAGAACTTGCGGAGACCATGGAGTCCAGAGCATGGGGAGCATGCGAGAATAGAACAAACTTGTATGTATTAAAGATAAAAACGAACGATCTTCTTCTGATATTATTTTCGCTTCTACTCTTAACAGTCTCTATATATGTTTCAATCCACGTTTATATACCGCCGCTGACAAGCCTTCTCATGTAGCGATCGCTACTAAAAAAGAAAAATAATAAGAGACTGTTGCTACGGTATACAAACTGCTGTTTGAGTATGTTGAACTCCCTCCACATTATGGATCTTCTTGATTAAATTCTTTATTTCACTTACATCATTTAGCTCAGCGAAGATTATTATATCATACTGCCCGGTTACAGCATGAGCGCTTTTCACGCCTTCGATCCCCAATATCTTCTCTGCAATAGTCCAAGGTTCACCCCTTTCAACCTGTATCAGAACGTAAAGACCTATCGGCATAATACATCACTCTTCCACAATTATACATTATTTTTGTGAATCTTCTTTTAAAAGAATATTCATGCCTTAGCTAAAAAGACTTTTAAGTAATCATGATTTTGAAGTAACAGTGGAGAGTTTCGAATTAATTTAAAGGACTCCTTTTTGCCGTTTAAGGAGAGAAAGGAATGGAAGGGGAAGAGATCAAAAGGATCGCCGAGCTAAGAGAGGTTCTCGAAGAAAAAATTAAGAATCTCGAAGCAGAGCTTGAGAGAATGAAGTTTCTTCTTGAGATCGTTAATCGTATTCTTGTAGAGAGAAGTTTCCGAAGAGCAGGAGAGATCAGTAAAATAAAAACTACGAGGCAAGCTGAAGCTCCATTGCCAGCTAAGAAGATTCTCAGAACAATTCCATTAAAGACATCATCGGGAGAACTTTTAGCTAGGATGTATGTAGAAGAAGATCAAATAAGGATTGTGCCTGCGGAGGATAAGGAATTTGACGTGAACATTCCTCCCTTCACTGCTTTTCTGATCGATAAAATCCTTGAAAAGATGAAGGAAAAAGATGAAGATCTCGTTCGCCAAGGAAAACTTATGCCTAGCGAGGTTCTCTCCTATGAGGTAGAGAAAGAAGGGAACATCTTACGTGAGATAAGGATAAAGAATATCGAAGAGCAAAGAGAAAGGGAGATTAGATCCGCTACACGATGGACACTTGAGAAAATGTACGAGAAGATGATCAGCTTTTCTCCAGACAAATCCTCGAAGCCATAAAATGGGAATTTCACAGATTGCATAACATTCTCTGTACTGAATGATCGGCTTATAGGCGTGAAGCAATTACCAAATAAAAAAGGAGGGGGAAGCCTAGCTGAGAGGAATATCCAGGTCTGGGTCTTCTCGCAATCCTCTTCCAGTCAGCTTTTCGAGCATTATCTTCTGCTCGATGCTTGCCACAAGCTTTCTCGTCGCCACGACCACATCGGGATTTACCGATATACTGTCGATCCCGCTTCTTACAAGGAACTCCGTGAACTCTGGATAGACACTTGGAGCTTGCCCGCATATGCTGACCGTCTTGCCATCTTTGTGAGCAAGTCTTATCAACAGTCTTATAGCCCTCTTAACCGCTAAGTCACGTTCATCGAATAGATGCGCAACGGTCTCGTTGTCCCTGTCGCATCCAAGAATGGTCATCGTTAAGTCGTTACTTCCAATACTGTATCCGTCTACATACTTGTTAAATTTATCCGCTAGAAGACAATTGCTAGGTATCTCGGCCATCAGCCATACCTTAAAGTCCGGTCCCCTGTAAAGCTCTTCTTCCTCAAATATCTTGTTTATCCTTATTATCTCGTCGACTCTCCTGCAGAAGGGAATCATCACATGCAGGTTCTTTAGCCCAAATTCCTCTCTAACTTTCTTTACAGCTTTGACCTCAAGCCTGAACGCCTCAATGTATTTTGGATCATAGTATCTCGATGCGCCCCTCCATCCTAGGAGAGCTGACGGTTCAACGGGTTCGTACTTCTCGCCTCCCTTAAGCTCTCTATATTCTGAAGATTTAAAGTCGCTGAAACGCATAACGACTGGTCTCGGATAGAAAGCTGTACATATCTTCCTGAATGCTTCAGCCAGACTATTGACGAATTTCTCTTCTCGTCCCTGCTCGATTAGATATAGCGGGTGCTCTCCGATCTCGCTGCTCCATACAAACTCTTGCCTTAGAAGGCCTACTCCGTCAACTGGAAGAGCGGCAACTCTCTCAGCTATTTCAGGTTCACCTAGATTTACGTAAATCTTTGTGCCGGTGACTATGTGCGGCTCAACTGTAACAGCCTTTCCAGTTACGACTTCTTCAGCCGCCGTTTTCTTAACAGCTTCCTCCAATGCGCCTTCATAGACGACTCCTAGCTTGGCATCAACGGTGACCGTGGCTCCGTCTGGTAGCGCTTCAGTAGCCGGTTTCCCGCGTGAAGCTGTTCCAACAATGCATGGAATTCCAAGCTCTCTGGAGACGATTGCCGCGTGACATGTCATTCCACCGGAGTTGGTGACTATGGCAGCCGCCTTCCTCATCGCTGGAACCCAGTCTGGAGCGGTCATTTCAGTGACTAGTATCTCTCCTTTCTTAAACTCATTTATCCGGTCTACCGTTGGGATTATGTGGACCTTACCTACCGCGATTCCAGGCGATGCCGGAAGCCCTTGTACAAGAATCTTTCTCTCAGTAGTTGTCTCCATCCTGACTTCTGGCTTCTCCTCCTCTTTTTTAATCGCCCATACAGTTTCAGGTCTCGCTTGGAGAATGAATAGCTTATTCGTCCTCTCATCCAAAGCCCATTCTATATCCATCGGTTTCTTGTAATGCTTCTCTATCA
>JAGGZB010000016.1 GCA_021162225.1 Candidatus Bathyarchaeota archaeon
ATCGATAAACAGGCCTCCGGCGATGAAAACGGCTGAGGCGTCCCAGACGGGAGCGGCGATAAATGTGATCACCGGATTCTCATACGGTCTAATCAGTCTATTCCCGCCTCTGCTTGGAATAGGCTTAGCCTCAACCGCAGCATACTTCATCTCCGAATACTTTAATCTACCGGGACTTTATGGAATAAGCATGGCGGCCATCGGAATGCTCTCCATAGTAGGCATGATAGTCTCCGGAGACGCCTATGGTCCAATCTCGGACAACGCTAAGGGAATAGCTGAGCAGGCTGGCCTCTCAGAGAAGGTTATAGAGGTAACAGATATGCTAGACGCTGCGGGGAACACTTCTAAGGCTATAACTAAAGGCTTCGCTATTGGAGCAGCTGGATTAACAGTGATCTCCCTGCTAGCAGCCTTCAAGACGTTGACCAAGGCCGCCGGATTCGATCTCATGAATCCTAAAGTATTAACCGGAATGTTTGTTGGAATATCTGTTCCGCCGCTCTTTTCAGCGATGGTTATGCTCGCTGTCAGCAAGAATGCCTTCAAAATGATAGAGGAGGTTAGAAGGCAGTTCCGAGAGATCCCTGGACTCAGGGAAGGAAAGAAGGGAGTAAAGCCAGACTATGCGCGGTGCGTCGACATAGCAACCACAGGAGCCCTCAAAGATCTGCTCCCGGCAAGCGTAGTCTCAATAGTAATAACCCTCGCCGTTGGATTCATAGGAGGCATAGATGCCCTCGGAGGATACCTGGGTGGAAGCATAATGAGCGGCTTAATATTCGCTCTGCTAATGGCTAACGCTGGAGGTCTCTGGGATAATGCGAAGAAATACATAGAGGCTGGAGCCTTCGGCGGTAAAGGCTCCGAAGCCCATAAGGCAGCAGTGATAGGGGATACTGTCGGAGACCCATTCAAGGATACAGCCGGCCCATCACTAAACACTCTGATAACAGTCATGTCTCTTGTTGCATCGCTCTTCGCTGGCTTAATAGCCAAGTACAACCTCATGATCCTCCTTGGGCTCTAAACTTTCTTCCACCCATTATTTATATACAGCCCCTACGCTAAAGGCATATTCTGTGGGAAATTAGATGTCAGACTCAGCCCTAAACGTGGAGTTGAGGGTTAAAGAGTTTCTGAAGAGGATGACCCTCGAAGAGAAGGTTGCTCAGCTAGGCTCCATTCAGGGAAGAAACCTAATAGAGAACGGGAAATTCTCACGTAGAAAGGCTGAGCTACTCCTAAAGCATGGAATAGGACAGATAACCCGAGTGTCCGGGGGAACCCGAGAAGTTAAGGATCCGAAGCAAATGGCCTCAATAGCAAATGAGATTCAGCGATTCCTAATTGAGGAGACAAGACTGGGCATACCGGCCATAATACATGAGGAATGCCTAAGCGGCTTAATGGCTCATGGAGCAACGGTTTTCCCACAGGCGATTGGATTAGCAAGCACATGGAACCCTAACCTCGTCAAGAAGGTCTCGTCTACCATCCGGAGGCAAATGATGGCGGTAGGTGCTCGTCAGGGATTATCACCCCTGCTCGACGTGTGTAGAGATCCCAGATGGGGTAGAAACGAGGAGACCTTTGGAGAGGATCCGTACCTTGTTGCATGTATCGGAGTAGCCTACATTAAGGGGCTTCAAGGATCAGATATCAAAGAGGGAGTAATAGCAACGCCTAAACACTTCGCGGCATACGGCTTCTCGGAGGGTGGAAGAAACTTAGCTCCCGTGCATGTTCCTTTAAGAGAGCTAAGGGAGGTTTATCTCTTTCCTTTCGAGGCGGCCGTAAAGGAGGCAGGAGCCCTATCAATCATGAACGCTTATCACGAGATCGACGGAGTTCCATGCGCAGCTTCACGTTGGTTGCTGACAGATATACTGCGGGGAGAATGGGGATTCAAGGGATATGTTGTCTCAGACTACTCTTCCATAAAGATGCTCCGCACATTCCATCATGTGGCAGCTGATGATGAGGAAGCAGCCATTCAAGCTCTTGAAGCGGGAGTAGACATTGAACTTCCCGAGACAGACTGTTATGGAGAACCGCTTCTAAACGCCGTTAGAAAAGAAAAGATTCCCGTGAAGGTCATTGACCAAGCGGTCTCCCGCATATTAAGGGCAAAGATCCTCCTGGGACTATTCGAGAATCCATATGTTGATGTGGAATCCGCATCAAAAGCATTTGACACTCATGAGGACAGAATGCTGGCTCTCAAGGCGGCTAGGGAATCAATAGTTCTCCTAAAGAATGACGGCGTACTCCCGCTGAAAAAGGATATCGGAGCAATAGCTGTAGTTGGACCGAACGCTGACGACGCCAGGAATCTCCACGGCGATTACAGCTATACTTCACATCTAAAATGTGAGGAGCCAGCTGTGCGGACGGTAACCGTGCTTGAGGGCATAAAAAGGAAGGTCTCCGGAGAAACCCGCATCTACTACGCTAGGGGCTGCGGAATCATGGACAAGTCTAGGAAGGGATTCAGAGACGCGTTAAAAGCCGCCGAGAAGTCGGAAGTAGTAATCGCCGTTCTCGGCGAGAGATCCGGACTCTCAGAAGAGGACGTTTCAGGAGAGGGAAGAGACCGTGCAGACGTAAGCCTTCCAGGAGTCCAGGAAGACCTCATCGAGGCTCTTCACGAAGCAGGGAGGCCGATAATTCTAGTCCTAATCAATGGGCGGCCGCTGTCGCTGAGACGCATCGTAGATAAATGCTCCGCCATCATAGAAGCTTGGCTTCCCGGAGAAGAAGGCGGAAACGCTGTGGCCGACGTTCTCTTCGGAGACTACAATCCGGGAGGCAAGCTTCCAACATCGTTCCCAGAGCACGTAGGTCAGCTGCCAATCAATTATGGAAGAAGGCTATCATCGATGGGCAATTACGTCTCACACTCGTCTAAGCCGCTGTTTCCATTTGGGCATGGACTCAGCTACACAAGATTCGAGTATAGCTCGCTGGAAATATGTCCCAAGAAGATAGGAGCCGCTGAAACGGTTAGGATATCATTCAATATTAAGAATGTAGGTGAAAGAATCGGCGACGAGGTGGTTCAGCTCTATGTGCAAGATGAGGTTGCATCCGTGACAAGGCCGATGAAGGAGCTGAAAGGATTCAAGAGACTGACTCTAAATCCAGGGGGGAAGAGGAGGGTAACATTCAAGCTCTCAGCCACGCAGCTCGCCTTCTACGACAGAGAAATGAGGCTTGTAGTCGAGCCGGGAAGATTCAAAGTGATGATTGGAGGCTCATCCGAGGACATACGCCTAACAGGCAGGTTTGAAGTCGTCGGAGGCTCAAGGGTAATCCCCTCAGCTCGCATCTTCTTCAGCCAAGTGGAAGTCGAGTAGGCGGCTAGGGGATCTCCTCCACTTCCATAACGATCTCGCCGTCGATAATCCTGCTGATTAAGAGTTCTCCGTCATTGATTGGCTTCCAGTTCTCCTCGCGGTTCGTCTTCTCAGAGGCCACAACTAATCTATCTCTATCTAGAACATAGGACATCTCGAGTACCGGCTGATCTCCGAAGCATAGCGACTTGCTACTTGTTTTGTAGTCTCCATGCCCGCAGTATGCATATAGGCACTTGCCGTCGCTGAGGATCATGTTCAGCCCCACATAAGGCTGTTTCTTATCTGGACGTCTCCGCCGCGCCTCCTTCCAGAGATCTTCAAGCGTCTCCTTCAGCCTCCTCAAGGCTGAGGATAAGTCTCTCCCTTCATGGAGCTCCTTCATAAGGAACCAGAAATAGACCTCGCTGTCATTGAATCCCCTTATCTTCTCCTTCCAGTCCCCGAGGACATCCGCGAGCTCATCTGGTATCATTATCGTCCCATTATGGACGAAGATGTACCTCCCGTAAGAGAATGGCTGCGAGTTCTCTTTAGATATAATCTTCTCCCTGGGAAGCCCCCTCGGATTACTTGCCCTCCTAATATGCGCCAGAATCACCTTTGACCTAGCATGTTGCACGGCTGATGAGAGGGCCTCATACTCCATGTAGACTGGCCTTTCACTCTTTATTAGCTTTGGAGATCCATCCTCATAGAATCCTATCCCCCATCCATCGCCTTGAAGCCTCTTAGGATCCGCCTTGCTCTGCGCATATAGGGAACATGGATCCTCAAGAATATACTTGGCGGCGCTCGCAGGCTTAACAGATAACATGCCGAAGAGTCTACACATGACTTCTCCTGCTCCCTCAAGACTTCTTAAAGGTTCATCAGCAAATGCGATATAAGCTTATTGGGCAGCAGCTAAGACAGCAAATGCACATTCCCTATCTGTATCCTCTTAAGATATTTCTCAGCCGCCTTCCTGCATTCAAGCATCTGTCTCCAGCTCGTGGTTGGAAGGTCATTAAGCCTGTACTGCGGGTAAAACGCCAGCAACGTATATGGAATCTCGGGGCTTATGCTCGCGATGAACTCGGCTAATCTGCCAACCTCCTCAGCGTCGACATACCCGGGAACTATAAGCGTGCTCGCCGTTAAAACTGGAACATCCCGCCGCTTCTCGAAGAATCGTTCACCTATAATGCGGAAGTTCTCAAGAGCCGCCCTATTAGACACCCCACATAAAGCCCTATGAATATTCTCGTCCCAGGCCTTAAGATCGAACTTCACTATTCCTCCGCTGCGGAGCGAATACTCTGCCGCTTTAACCGCGAACTCCCGCTTCATGTTGCCGTTTGTTTCCCAGCAGATTCTCAGAATTCTTCCCCTTCGCTCCGCCGCCTCAAGCGAGATCTTACTTGTCCTCAGCGCATGCGGCATCTGGACTGATGGGTCTCCACCGAAGAAGCATATGCATGAGACGCGATCGTTAACTTTTCCAGCGAGCTCTTCAGCCGTTAAGCTCGGACGTAACCGCACAGTTAAGTCTCTATAATGCCAGTTCTGACAAAAGAGACAGTCGAAACTGCATGCGCCATAGAATACAGCGAGGTTGACGAATCCATACTCGGAGCTAGGCTTATACGCATACTTCGGATAGCCCGCTCCAGTGCATCCTGGACAGAACCATTCAGCAACGCAGTTCGTAGGAAGGGGGTCATAGTACCACTCCAGAATCCCCTTCTCGGCAGTTCCTCCTAAGCGGACTAGCCTTCTGCCCTCATTAACTACAAGGCCGCAGAATCCCTTTCCACCGTCTCCAATCCTGCAATTATTCGCGCATAGCCCACATAATATTCCATTGGGATCCCGAGGAGGCTCAGGAGGAAGGCCGAATAATCCGCGGCTCCTGGCATGCTCCTCCCTCGCTATTCTAAGAGCCTCCTCGGGATGCTTTCTCAAGCATTCAACGCAGACTCCGAGGTTACTCGATATCGTAGCAGACTCACGTCCACAGATACTGCACCTTCCCAATTTTCCTCACTACAGACGTATGAAGCTTAAGGATTAATTCCCATCTCCCTAATTCTCAATCATGATAAACGAAAAGTCTGATATATGAGTTTGTAAAATGAAGAAAGAATGAAATGGTCAAGCTGAATAAGACTGATAAAAGGATACTTGATCTCCTAAATAGAGATGGGCCGCTTACGCTGTATGAGATCGCTGAAAAGC
>JAGGZB010000105.1 GCA_021162225.1 Candidatus Bathyarchaeota archaeon
CGTATGGGCGGTCTATCTTTGAGTCGCTGGTGTGCCACTGGATGGTTCCGTTCGGGTCTAGGGCTAGTGCCATGAGGATCGGCTGGGGTATGTGGAGTTTTCCACCTGAGAGTTTCGAGACGGCTACCTTGACCATACTCTCACAGAACTTTGAGAGTTAGCTTTTTTTATAAGCTTTTCTAAGGAATATGCGAGGAAGCATGGTTCGGTTTGGGAAGTTTCCGGGGACGCGGCTCGGATTGGGGACGATAGCTAACACTAACTTGGCTGATAGCAAGCTGTATTTCACGATTTTGACGGCGACGACTAGCGCCACCTCGCTTCAGCTGACTCAGGGGCAGACGAAGATGGCGGCGATCAGGTTTGCAGCGATATTCCCCTTCGGGGCTCCGGCTGCCAAGGCCACGGCGAGCCTTGAGTTCAGGGTTCCGGCGCTTGGAACCAGCGGCTGGATAACATCTGGAACCATCAAGTTCGTGGAGAAGACGAATACACTGGCTAGAAATGTTAGATGCATGGTCTTCCTAGTTGGAACAGGAGACCCGAACAGGGTGCCGACGTAGCCCGGCTTAGACCTCGGCGATCTTCTTTCCCTTCTTTTTCTTAGTTGATGTTCTACCCCTTAGAGCCTGTTCTTTAAGGGTTTTTGGTAAGTCTATGCTCGTGTATTCGATGAGGAGTTCTCGGTCTCGTTGACATAGTTTATCCCATATTGGGTCTAAGCCGGGCATGTTTATAGTAGGCTGAGTGCCTCTGAGCAGTGATTCCTTAAGCTTCTTTCCAGAATGCTTTAAGATGAATTCTAAGACTATTTTCCTGCATTTTGGACATGCTTCTTCAAACCATCTCCGCCAATCGGTTCGAATGATAAATGGAAGGCTCATGCTCTCACCCAAACATACTGGTTACTTGATCGTAGCGTCCTCGGACAAGTAATCCTACTGTTACGTGAGGCTCTCCACCGTCTATAGATCTCACTCTCAGATGCTCCCAGGATGAGCCCGTCCACTGACCTATTCCAATTATGAGCGGCTCATCTGGCGAGACGATCTTTATAAATGGTCTGTCGGGGGGCAACGTGACGCGGATGAAGCTACGTGTCTCATCGCTTGCCTCCCTGTAAGTCTGTATTACGTAGTTATGCGTTGCGGTGTCGTCGTGGCAGATGAAGAATCCATAGAGTGAGAACACTCTTCCATACAATACGTCTCCGATCTTCCACACGCCCCTCAGCTCTGCTATGATGTCATTAGCCGCCGGGCTTGCGACTATTCTCCATAGCCATGGCATTATCCACGCCTCCCGGTTTCAAATGTTTTCACAAGCTTCCCGTTTTTTATAAGATATATCTTTTTCTCTTTTCGGACATACGCGCGTAGACCTTCAGGTCCAGCGTATATGAGATTTGCTTTAGCCAAGATTTCCTGCACCTTCATCATACCTCCTCCTGGTATCCGTATACTTCAATTGTAACATAGGTGGCTGAGGCGGATGCCTCGGCCTCTATTTTAAACTCGTCTCCTGCTTCAAGCGTTAACGGCACGTTGAACATTATCTCTACAACCGGTTTTTCTCTCGTAACCGGTATATCGTAAACAGTGTTGTCGTTTACCTTTATGTATAGCTCGTAGCCGTCGCCCATGCATCGGACAGTTGGATAGAATCCTGCCGTGGGATACCTGTTTCCAATCGCATCGGTTCCAAATAGTAGATGGTAGCCTAAGATTGCCTTAACACCCATTATGACGAGCCTTTTACCCGATGGAACGGTATAGGTGTAGGGAATGTTGCCATAATAACTGTTTCCCTCTATGTCAACTAGATCCTCGACTCTGAAGAGCTTTTCCATGCCTTCAATACTATGCCATAAGCCGCTTAGCTTGACATCCACGCTTTGAGCTGAAATCTCTATTGTTATATTTGTGCCGGGCGCATTCTGTATGTAGACCGTTCCCTGCACCTCTTCTATGATTACGTGTTCGGCTCTGGTTATGGTTACCTTCGCTTCTCCTGTTATGAATATGTATCTGAACTGTTTTAGCTCCGCTATTTGCTGGGGTAGGCTCATGCCGTCTCCTCCTCGTATTTTGCGTAAGCCTTATTTATCGTTATCTGGTCTGTGGCGACTATTAGGAGATAGGATGATTTGAGCCATAATATGTCTGAGATTCTGAGGGCGTAGTCTCCTTCAAGTCTTTGGAACGCTGTTATGCCGGTGACTTCTTGGGTTATCTTGTTTATTTCGCTCCATGAGGCGTTTAGCTCTGGAATTCCGTCTACGTTTAGGATTACCTTGAAGTTTGGGCTATTTGATATGACTAGGGCTTCATATAGTCTTCCCCTGTGAGCTGAGTTGTAAATGTATCTTGAGCCGCCTCTGGTCAGGGTTAGGTTATCTATTCGCTTTATCCGCGTTTTTCTTCCACTGGGTTTGACTTGGACTGCTATGGCTTGAGGTCTAGCCTCTTCCATGGCTACTATGAGCAGGGCTAGGTCTAGGAGCTTCATGGTTTCACGGCCTCGGAGCCTGATAGATGGCGGTTATTCTTCCTTCTGAGTCTCTTTCGAATATTACTCCGACGGATTGCTGTTTTAGTTGAAGGATTAGGAATGCTATGAGGGCTCCGGCGAGTATTCCTATAGCTATTCCTATTGCTAGGCTTCCGCTGTCCATTTCTCATCTCCTCTATGACGTTCTATCGTATTAATGTTTCGCTCACCTCTATTACTCTAACCCAGTTTATGAAGATTCTTCGCCCTTCTTCATCCTTGAGTATTAAGGTGAATGGGGGGCTTAGGTTGAATCCTATCAGTCTTCCCCTTATCATGGCTCCGTCCACGGTTTTCACCGTTATTTCTCTTTTAAATTGTATGAGTTCTCGAAGATGTCTTCTCAAGGTTGCTAAGCCTTTATGATCGCGACCTCTTCTCATGCTGGTTAGATTTCAGTCAATGTCTTTAAGTTTTACTCTCCTTCGAATATTTCTCCAATAGGCTCAAGTAGATCATCATCATCGACGTGAAGCTCATCATTATCGAGAGGATCGGCAGAAACTCTTTTTTCCAGAAGCTTTCACTCATCTCGACACCTCGAATGTTATGGCCAAGCCTGTGAGCGCCGTCGCGATCGCCACGAATTGAAGAGGTTCTCTATCGCCTTTTCTGAAGTATTCGACTAAGCCCCAGGTTACTGCGACTCCATAGGTTCCGGCGACGAGGGCTAGGAAGATGTCCTGTTGAATCGGGGTCAAGTTGTTGAACCATTCTCGGAGTCCCATCTACGTCACCTTCCTCTTCTTATAATACCTGTATGCGAGGTATGCTGCTATGGCTCCGGCGACTCCGACGCCGCCTACTATGGCTATCGTTTCCCAGCTTATCGGGGGAGGCGGTGGTGGAGGAGGTGGAGCGGGTTCTCTTACCGTGATCGTCAATGTCTTGGAGTCTTCTTGACCTTGTGAGTCTATTGCGGAGGCTGTTGCGATATAGGTTCCGGGGTTGTCGTAGGTGTGGGCGAATCTTTCTCCTCCATCTGCGGTTTCAAAGGTCTTGGATTCAGGTGGAGCCCCGTTTCCATAGTCCATGGTGATGGTTATGGGCGGTGTTCCACCGAATGTGAATGCTGTGAAGACGACGTTTAAGGGCGCTTCTCCATCCGTCACGTCTGCTGATAGGTCTACGAGTAGGGGAGGGGGAAGCACTTCGACGATCACCCAATCTGATGTCACTTGTCTTATGGAGTCCGTTGCAGTGACCTTGACTAGATTTACTCCAGGTTGGTTGAGGGTATGAGTGAATTTGGGATAGCCGCTGGTGACTCCTCTCGCTTCATCGGATTCTCCATCAGGGTATTCGATCACGAAGTTTATCGGCGGAACTCCTCCACTCCATTCAACGGTGAATTTTACTTCTAGCGGCGCGTAGCCCATGTCTGGCTGCGCTTTCAGGTTTACTTTAAGCGGTGGAGCTGGGGGCTTGGAGACCTTGACCTCGAATTTTGCTATCTTATCATTGTTGACTATTACGGTTATATAATATGTTCCGGCCTCGGTGTAGAAGAAGTCATATTGCTTGCTCACGATGAAGTCTTGGCATGTTCCTTGCTCGAATACATATGGGGGTAGGGCTCCTGGGGCGTCGATTATCAAGTATATTGGAAAGTTTGGGATTTGGGAGCATAGCGCGCAGGCCACGGATATGGTGACCGTCTCATAGGGGTCTATCTCTGTTTTATTGATTTGAGCGAAGCATCCTAGATCCGACATGTCACACTGCACCTCCCATCAGCAATAATTTTATTATAAGCGGGATTATCGATCCAAGATATATGACTATCAAGGCCCATAGCTTTTTATCCATCGAATCCAATTTGTCGCGAATCCACTTTTGATTCGCTTCAAGCGCTGCGACGCGCTGGGCTAGACCTATTAGGCTTATCGGTGTGTCAGGTGAATTCTTCTTATCCTTCATGTCAGGTCACCAGCTTATAGACTATGATTCCGGCCACGGCTACCACGGCGATTATGGTTGCGGCGTTTATGATTCCGCACCATGGTTCTGGCACCTCTCCTATTGGTATGAGGCCGAAGAATATCTTACATGCCTCTGGCTTGACTCCTCCGCCAGCTTGACCTGTTGCTTCTATGACTATGTATCCATAGGCTCCTCCGCTCTGCACGCCTGGAACTGGGTTGGCGTTGTGGTAGAATTCTATCACGTTCGCACCTTTTCTTAGATATGGTCTGAGGTCGGCTGTCATCACGTTACATGGGTCTCCCGTGAACTGGATGTCGGTTCCGTTGACGACTATTCGATTTACGCATCCCCCGAAGATCGGCCATCCAGGCGCATAGGGGTCTACGTCTAGAGTTAGGTCGGCTCTGAGCAGTTCTCCTTCCCAGTTTACGCTGAACTCCTTGTGGGCTGGGCTTCCATAGTATGGTTCATGGTTCCAGAGTATTATCGTGGCCTGAGCCATTTTATGTCACCTCACCTCTTTTCTTCTCCTTGAGATATTTGTATATTAGGTATGCGGCTATCGCCCCGCCTACTCCAACACCTGCGACGGCTAGCATCGTTTCCCATTCCGGCGGCGTTGGAGGCGGTGGAGGCGGAGGAGGGGGCGCGGTCACGTCTATGACTATGCTGTATTCGTCGATCCTCCCCAAGCTGTCGGCTATGGTCACCTCTACCGTATATGATCCGGGCTCACTATATTCGTGAGTGAAGAACAGGGTTCGATCAGATGTGTTTATCGAGTCGGATGCGCCGTCCCCATAGCTTATCGATCCCTTGAACGGCGGCTCTCCGCCGGAGATCGTTATCTGAAACTGGTATTTCATGGCCTCTATCTCGGCGTATGATAGATATACTTCAGGTGGAGGTGAGACCTCTTCTATGACTATGGTCGCTGAGTCGAAGTCCATGTTTCCTTTTGAGTCGGATACGGTGAAAGTTATCTGATAGGTTCCAGGCGAGTTGTAGACGTGGTTCACCACCGTGGGGAATGATGACACGTTATCCCATGTCAGGGGAGGGGTGCCGTCTCCGAAGTCCAGCTTCCCGCTATAGGGTGGAGCGCCGCCTTCAACCGATAATCCGATTAATATTATTTCTCCCACGCTTCCCCTCTCTGGAGCCGCGACATCCACTCGTAGCATCGGCGCTGGACTCACCGTTATCTTCACGTCTCCATAGCTGGTGCTCCATGATCTGCCGGTTGTGTCCACTATGCTTAGAACTGGGTAATATGTTCCTGGGTTCCAGTAGGTGTATTCTCTCTCTATGTGGTTGCCATAATAGTTGTATTCTTGGATTATGTCTCCCGTGTCTGTCTGAATCATCACGAGGTATGGGGGAGTTCCCTCGCTCCAGTCTCCGATAAAGGTTACCCTAAGCGGCGCATAGCCGCTGGAAGGCTCGGCTCTAAGGCTGATCGCCGTCGCAGGCCACCTCCGCGTCGGTTAGCTTTGGTCGCTAGAGTTCTTCGTAGCTTATGTGGACGAAGACGGGCTGCTTGGTCGTCTTGAAGAGGATCTTCATGTTGTCTCTATCTTTGAACTCCATGTGGCCGAGGCTGTTGGGATAATATCCGTCTAGGAAGTCGTATGCTTGGACTCTGCCCTCGAATTTCAGGTTCGAGGTTGCTCCATCGTATAGGTAGACGGTTGCGGTGGATGATCCGGGGTTGAAGATGTATAGGCTGACGAGATAGGCTTTCCGCTTATATCCCCACGACTCGGCGGTGGTGTCGGTTATGTTGGCTATCGCGGTGGCTGTGGTGGTGGCCACAGTGGTGGCGACTTCTTTTAAGATGCCTCCTCTAGGTCCACGTGGAACTCCAACCATCCGTCATCACCCCTGTTGAACATCTACAGGCTTATAGTATTGTGGCACGTAGTCCACCTTCGTGACCTTGTATCGGTAGCCGTAGACCATTATTCGATTCATGTCTTCGGCCACTGTTGATAGATTCCATACATCGACTTTTGGATGCGTTGAGACTCCTTCTGGTCCTCCGGATGTGAAGACGATTATCTCGTCGAGTTTTCCGGTTTCGCTGAGGTTTGCTGATAGGAAGGTGTCCGGCGTTATGAAGCTTTGCACTCTTGCTCCTTCCACGGTCCACTGTTTGACGGCTATGGCTATGTCATCTAATGGGATTATCCTGAATTGCGCTACCTCACTTGCTTCAAGCTTCAGCTCGGTTAGTTCTTGATCGGTCTTCTTCCCATTGGGCCACGCGCTCAGTGCTCCGAAGTCCTTGATGAACGGCCTTATCTCCTTGACGGCGTGGACTAGGTAGAATCCATAGGATAGCTTCAGGTCTTTAGGTATCTTTTTCCCCTTATGTTGGTCTAGGATTCTTGGATCTATTTCCTCATCCCATTTCTTGAGCAGTAGGTATTGATGCGGCAGGGCTAGCGGGGTTATCGGAGCCAGTTCATGGATTGCGATTGAAAAAGACATGGTTTTCACCTCGCGCTCGCTATTCTAGTGTTCAGTCGCTTTTTTAGCTGCCGATGACCCTACCTGGCTTCTCCGCTACCTTGCCGTAGAACACTAGTCTCTCGTCGCTGTTGGTCTGCCATGCCTCGGCCTTGATGGTCACGGAGTCGTTCTTGTCCCAGAAGATCGGGTTCTTCAAGTATCCCCTGCTCGATAATGGGCCTACTCCCGCTAAGACGCCTTCAACCTGAACCTTGTCGATGAGCTTGGCTGTTCCCTTGTAGAATTCTATGGTGCTTATCGACGGCTCAGGTGACAAGAGGGCGAATCCATAGATCATTATCATCTTCTTTCCAGCTAGATCCTTGTTGTTAACCAAGGTGTTGCTTCCGGTCGCGGATAGGTTGAAGGTCCAGTGGTTGTTTGATCCTATTCCGAGGTCGGTGTATGGTAGGAGGTCTCTGACGGCTTTAGGCGCGTCTGAGGGGGTGATTAAGGCTCCGTCTATTGCTTTGGCGATTAGGGTTCTCTCAACGAAGTCTTCTAGGTCTTTTACGTCTTCCTCTACGTGGTAAAACAAACCTGGCATTTTCCTCTATTCACCTCGCTTATTTGGTGATGGAAATACTTATTAAATCTTGGCTATCAGATAGCTACAGGGTAGCTAGCATGGAGCGTAGAATGACGGATAAGAAGATTGAGATAGCGAACTACGTGAAGCTCGTCTATCCTCCCGGAGATCAGCCTGAGAAGGCTCAGCTGAACATAAGGGTTAGGCAGGAGCTTAGGCAGAGGTTCAACGACCTAGTTCGACTATACGGTTTCAGGAGTCAGGAGCAGGCTTTGGCCTTCTTATTGGAGTGGCATGACGTTAAGCTGAGGCCGGAGAAGCCTCATAGAAAGATGGATAGAAGGATTGCGGAGGTTTGAGGCCATGGAGAGAACGATGTTCGAGATAGAGTTCATAGATGGAAGTAAGATGAGGGCTATAACTCTTCACGCTGGCAGGGAGACGGGAAAGATATTCGTGGAAACCCTTGGCTCTAAGACCTATGTGTTTCATCCAGATGAGATTAAAAAAATAAGGGTGATTGCGTTGTCTCGGAGACAATTGCTGTATGAGTCGGCTAAGAAGATTTAGACGTGGTAGATTTCAAAATAGTCGCGGTGAAATGATACCATGAATCCCGCTTCGGTGAGATCGTCTACGCTGATCAAAGGTATATCTATGAACCGCGAGAAGGCGGATGGTAAAACTGTTTCAACTCCCTCTATTATGAGTGGAACATAGCTCACTGGAGCTGGCTCGATTTCCTTGAATACGCTAACTATGTTCACTATCTCGGCTGTTGGCTCATGTTCGATTATCTTTAAAAAATTTGAGGGAAATACGGTTATTGATGCTCCACTGTCTAATTCGGCCTCGACTCTTATCAGCTGACTTGTTCCAGCTTTCTTTAGCCATATTGGCAGGATAGCTCGGTCTCCATGTAGTCCGCCGTATCGGTGGACCCCCAAAGGATTTTCCCTCGGAGGCTTAGGTCGCTATCCTTCTGGGAATCTTCCGAGCGGCTGCGTATTCAGGCGATGGAGCTACAACGGTTCTCGGAGGCGCTGAGACGACTACCTGTTTGCTTGGAGCAGCTCTGCGAACCCCTATTCTTCCAGCCATCATTCCAGCGACTCTAAGCACGATTCTCGTCATTAAGGCGGTGACTCCGGTTAACACGCTGACCGTCTTAACGGTTGAATTGGTGGAGTAGCTGGCGATTCCCATGGTTGCGGCGAAGATTATGATAGTCGCTATGTCTCCAGCGTTGAGGGGGCCGAAGGCCCAGGTTGGATAGTTTCTGTCAAACCATCCGGCGATTCCAACGCATGATCCGATTCCGATTGCAGAGCTTATCATCGGTATTCCCAGATCCTCTAGCTTAACCCCTGCGACAGGCGAGTATAGTATCACTGGCATCTATCGTCTCACCTCTATTACGCCACTGGCGTTGGAGCCGCTAAGCCTGCTCCTCCCTTCCTCCTAATCAGCGACTCAAGCTTCCTGATTGTCGCTGGGGTCACGGTCTCGTGTCTTAGTCTCCTTCTCTCTTCTGGCTTTATTCCGCCGTAGCTCTTACCGGCCATGGCTTCAGCGACTTTAGCGGCAATTGCAGGTAGTCCTCCGATAAGTCCTTTGGCTCCAAAGTTGGCGGATGCGGTTCTAGCGAGCTCTAGGCAGGCTCTTAGCTGTGGCACGGAGAGCAGCTCTATCTTTCCACCCGCCCATGGGGGTGGTCTCCTATACCACCAGCTCTTCTTCGCCCACCTGACTCCTCCGCGTTGGACGATTTGAACCAGTTCTCCTGGAACTACTAACACCATTTTCTCTCGTGTTATACGGGATTTGAGTAATATTTAATAATGTCTTCTACTGATGTAGATTTGATGCCGTCATTGACCATCTACGTTGACGATCAGACGTATTCGCTTTTATTGGAGATGGTCAGGGATAAGAAGCATCTGAGCGTGAACAAGCTTGCGGCGAAGATCATTCAAGAGGAGGTGAGAAAGTGGAGGCTAAGAGCGTAGTCAAGAGCTTGGAGCAAGAATTTAGAAACTATTTGCTCAGGGCTTCTGAGGCTACGGGTGAGAAGCGTAAGCAACTTTTGTCGAGGGCTAAGAGACTTGAACAATTTATGAGGGATAGGGGGTTGGATTACGTGGTTGAGAACGTGTTATATGAGCTTCAGAGGCAGAAGGTGATTAAGAGGAATAGGAAGGGTGGATACGAGGTTCAGAGCAACCTTGAGTGGAGGATGGAGACCTATAGGAAAAATATCACGAAGACTATTAACAGGACGATTCAATTATTGACTGAGGCGAGGGAATTATTGCATAGCGATGCGGCGCAGTTCGCCTTGAAGAAGAGGGATTGGAGAATTAAGGTGTTGGAGGCTTACAGTGTTTTAAGCAGGTTGGCGGAGGTGTTGAAACATGTCAAGCGATAGGGAGAAGGAGCTTGAAGAATTAGTGAGGGCGAGGGCTCAAAAACTCTTCGATCAAGGGCTATCCAAGGAAGATGTCGCCGTATCCTTGATGAATGAGGGCTATCCCATGAAATATATCTTGAAGTATACTAGGGCGAGCCTAAAGAAAGTGAAGGAGAAGATGGATGAGCTGGGTATCCCAGCCGTTGGTCACAGGAAGAGGTCGGCGAAGACTGCGGTGATGGACGTTATAGCTCATAAGACTAGGGAACATGCTTTGAGGAGAATCGCCGACATTTTGAGCATAGGCAGTCATGTTTTGGAGAAGGTTGAGAACTTGGCGAGATTCAGGGGGATGACGCCGTTGGAATATGTGAAGAAGGCTATCGACTTTTATGAGGCGTATTCCGAGCTAGTTCACTTGCTTGAGCTTGAGAATAAGAGGCTTAGGAGGAGGCTTAACATGTATGAGAGGATTAACTTGATGCTGATGAGGGAGCTTAAGCTTAAACAGCTTGAAAAAATGTTTTCATCCTAAAACTTGTTTCAGAAATCGCTCTAGGCTTGGGCTTCCTCTGGCTATGGCTCTAAGTCTTTGAATATCGCGGTTAAATGCCTTCTGCTGGGGAGGCGGCGGTTTTTCAACCAGCTTTGCTCCAGTTAGTTTTTCTTTCACCAGCTTGGCTGCAGGTGGAAGCTCATCTTTCTTCATCATCTTCATTCCATAGCTTTGATATGCCGCTTGCGTGAAGCGTAGCATGGATACTGGGCTTCCCCGTTTCAGCGGCTTTCTCCTTATGTAGATTAATTCCCTGGGCTTGCGTCTGTAGACTATCTCGGTTTCGAGGAGGAGGCTGTTCAGCATTTTTCTAACCCATGGGTCTCTGAGATCCATTAACAGTTTTTCACTCACCTGTAACCCGCCTCCATAGGTGGAGTAGCCCGAATGCCTCAAATGTTTCTCGATGAAGTTTTTTCTCCTTTATCAGATATTCTAGTAGCTGGTCTAGGGTGCCCCATTTAACGCTTCTCAGATAATAGTCTAATCCTTCAGCTGATTCTCTTAAGTAGTCTGGAGTCCTGCTGCTGAAGATGACGCCGGGTCTGCTGAGTCTATAGAGTTCTCCCCATAGATGTGGATGAAGCATCAGTAAAAGCCTTTCTCCTTCCTTTAATCCTTCCATCAGCTTATATCTTTTTGCGAAGACGGGTTGAGCATCCGGTGGAAGCTGATGAATATATCTGTAATAGTCTTGGGGTGGGCGAGCTGGAAACATTGGGAGAAATTCGACGGGCATGGGGACGGCTGGAGGCGCGGCGACTGCGGGCGGAGGTCTAGGTGGAGCTGGCTTCGGCTTAATTTCTCTTGCAGCGGCGAGCACCTTAGCTTCTCTGATCCAGGTTGTTTCTATCCATGTCTTCGCGTCGGCGAGCACCTTGTCATAGCTTTTTTCAAGGTTTATTGAATCTAGGCATGTTCTGAGCAGCGCGGCTCTCCGCTCTCTTGGAACCCCTATGTCTCGCATGAACCTCAATAGGGTGTCGCGGAGTTTTCTCGCTTCAAGGCTTGTTAGCATCGACGGTCTGATTATTCCTGCTTTCAAGGCTTCTTGGACTATCGGGTTATCGGTTGGAAGCTCGAATACTTCGCATACGGGTATTTCTCTGAACTCTATTCCAGTGGCTTCGTAGATGACTCCTAGTAGTCTTCGACCTAGTGGATGACCTTCGGCGTCCGCGGTTATGTGGTAGAATGCTGTTGGAGGAGGTTTGGGGGGCGGTGGAGGAGCTTTCGCTGGAGGTGGGAGACCTTTCTTGAATTCAGCGAGCTTCGATGATAGTTCTCCGATCTTTTTTCTAAGTTTTGTGATTGTGGCTTTGAGGAATCTCGGCTCGGCTTCAGCTCTCTCAAGTTGGGTTCTGAGCTTAACTGCTTCGGTTGCATATTTTTCCAGCATGTCGAGGGCTTCTTGTGCATGTTCATCGATTCCATGTTCTTCTAAGATCATTCTGAATCCTTCTATGGTTCCCTCTATGTCTCTTATCTCGGCTTCCATTTCGCTGACTCTTTCTATTAGTTCTTCTTTTGTGACGGGTAATACTCCAGCGTCTTCGAGGGCGTGGATGAAGTCGTCTACGGTATCGTATTCGGTTATGGTTGAGAAATAGGAGTCCCAGTCAAATGTCTCTGGATCAGGTATTTTTTCGAGGATTATTCTGACGGCTCTGCGGATGCCTGATGACTTGAATTTTCTCAGAGCCTCGTCCCATAGCTTCCTTCTCTTCAATATTCGTTTGACGAGATCATAGTAATGTTCTATCGTGGATGGTGAGACGCTCATCTTCTCACCTTCTCTAATACACCGCTTTTTCTGATGAGATTTGCATAGCATTTATGATGGGCGAATCTATAAGCATATGGCAGCGGGTTTCCACTTGGGTCATGGGCGTCTGGAAAGTAGATGAAGTCTATGGGGGTGACTTTTCGGCCACAGATTGCGCAGAAACAGTCCCAGCAGGCGACGGTGAGAACGGCTCCCGTGTATGCGGCCACGGCTTCGACAAGTGGCCTAAAGTTTGGATGATTCACATATTGTCTAAGTGACGGACGAGCTTCAAGGAATATTTGTTTAATTGTATTATAGTCGGTAAGAAGTTCTGTTATAACGTCCCAGTTATGTCTAACTATTCCCCTGAATATTCTCTGGCCTGCGCCATTCATTTCTCGCCAGAATGGGAAGACCCAGTTATCCCTTATCCCCGCTATCGGATTCAGCTTCCCTTCCAGAGCTTTCTTCAGATCCTTCTCCTTCAGCAGCGGGAGCAGGTGCTTCACCAGTATCTGTCTCAATGCTTTCCGCCTCTTCTTCTTGTTCCCCGACAGGAGCTTCTCCGCCTGTCTCAGGAGTTTCAGGAGATTCAACTCCACCGCCCATGGTTATCTGTTCTTGAATTGATTTTATATTTTCCGTTGGAGCCGTTGAAGGGATCTCCTGCATCGGCATCGTTGGCTGAGGAGGAGGGGCAGGCGGATATGCTGGATATGTGATCTGTCCCCCTTGTGCATAGGCTTTGGCGACGGTTTCAACTGTTTTCAGTAATCTGTTCGCGATAGCCGTCCAGTTAGGCTTGCCTTCCTTTGTAACCACTTCTTCTTTTTTAAGTATTCCTGATTCAATCAGCTCTTTTATTCTTTCCTTGTTGAATAATTGCTCGAAAAAAGCCTTGCCAATTTCTCTGAACGGATCTTCTTCCTTCTTCCCTTCCTCCGGCTTCATTAAGTTAAATGCCAGCGTGCTCTGCACCTCGTTCATCTTTTCCTCGACATGTTTCTTCAACTCTTCCCGCTGTTTTCGGAGTTCGTTTAAAACGTCTTCGAGTTTTTTCTGGCCCATGACGACTTCAAGCATTTTGACAAATGTTTCTTCTCTGCTTCCTTTCTGCTCTTCTCCGCCCAGCATCTTGTAGAGGAGTCCTGCGGCCATGATTTTCTCTAGGTCCATGGAGCTGGGTTTACTGCCCATGCCTTGATCTCGCAGCATTTGGAACATGAGTAAGTCTTTGAAGGTTATATCTTCTTTTTCTCCCATTTTCTCCAAGAGTTTGGCGACCAAGGCTTCTCCGAGGTCTCCGCCTTTCTCAGTTAATCCTTTTCCCTGCTTCATGGTTCTGATCATCTGCTCTATAATCTTGTCCACGACCATTTCTGGAGGAACTCCATATCTGTCACTTAGCATTGATATGACTTGCCAGGTGTAGTCGTCCACCTCTATTGTATGTTTCTTCTTTTTCTCCTCGGTTTCCGATAATTCATCTGGTGGTAGGAATTCACTCATGTTCGAGAAATCTAAGGATTTACGAGAATATATGTTTTATGCAGTGGTTAAAGCCTTACTCAAAGCTTTGGATAAGAGCTTTAACCGGTGATGCGGGGTCTTCTCATCCCATAGGACGTTGCGCTTCGCCGGATGGTCTCTTAGCATGTGATCATATTTGAATCTTCTCTGATCGTCGAAGAGCCATCTAGCTATGCAGAAGTCTGCTCCCATGGCTTGGCAGAAGCGCCTATTGCAGAGAATCTTGACGTGGAATCCCTTATAGTTGCTGAATCTAACCCAGATTCTGGCCTTGCAGTAATAGGCTATTTTCATGGTAATTCTCTTAAGGGTTTCCTTATCCACGTAGTCGAGATCGAGTGATTCAAAGCTGGTCAAGGCTTCCCTCCTCCAAGATCTCTGAATAGCCTTCTCTGAGCATCTCGAATCTGATCTCATAATGGTTATGGAGTTTTTCATCATATTTGACTTCGGTGAACTCCTTGGCGTCATACCAGCAGAATGGGACTTTTACGCCTTTCTTGGTTCTCCAGGATGGTGGAAACATTTCCGGTGGATAGGATTTGATTAGATAGCCTTCAAAATATGGCATGAGCGATTCATCGTATCCCACGCTGTATCCTATCATGTCTTCGACCCATCGTTTCACGGCTTCTTCAAGCCTATCCTGAATGTCTTCGAGGACTCTTTTATCTCTATGCCATGCTTGTCCGATGACGCTGTAGTATTCGCGGTGGTAGACGTAGTTGATGGCGTAGCTCAGCCTATACATGATTTTGGGTTTAATCAATTTTTTCTTCTCGTCAATTAAGTCATCTAGCTCGGATATGACTGTTTTAATGGTTTCAGCGGTTCTCCGCCTACCAAGCTCCTCGAATATCTTTAATGCGTCTTGAGCTGCGGCTCTAAGCCTGTAGAGGAATCTGAGCGTGGATCTAATAGTCATGGTTTTCGGAATCTGCTCATAGGCTCTCCTCAATCCATGTAATATCGTCTGCTCTCTCGTGATCTCTCTCGCAAGTCTTTGAGCTTCCCGTGAAATGAACATGCCAAAGAGCCTGCCTGTTCTACCGCTTCTCCTGATGAGCAGCATTCTAGTTTTCCTGTCATATCTCATTAGAAGCCTCCGCTGCCTCGCCGAGATCCTATGAATATATGCTCTAGTGAGTCCAGCTATCTTGGCGTAAATGCTTCTCAGAATCCGCTCATATAGGCTTCTAGCTTTCTTGATGTTTTCTTCATAAATATAGGGGAGTTCAAGCCAAGAGTTCTCGGCCATCATCTCTCTTCCTTGACGGAGCCGAAGCGTTTTTCATGGCATTTTGGGTGAAAGGCTATTGTGGTTTCATAGGGACATGTTGAATAGTATGGGAATTCAGGGTGATCGTCGGTCCAGATGACGGCTGTCTCGCCTTTCTCGATGTATTCTCCGCATAGCTTGCACTTCCTCCTCCTCTTCAACACCTTGAGATACACGGTCTTCTCCTTCATCCCTCTCTAACCTCCTCAGATACGCTATGGATCGCAATCAGGGTTATGAATGCTAGTATTCCAGCAGCCCATCCTAGAAACATGATGAAGTCTCCTGCTAATTCTTGGGGCATCAACTTTGCCATTAGTGGACTTACGGCGATAGTAAGCATCGCAACGACCCCAGTAATAATGCTACCTACGATCTTCCATTTCTTAATAGTCTCGCTCATTTCTCTTCAGCCTCCTGCTTGACGAGTTCTGGGTTTATCTTTATCCTGTCTCCGCTTTTTACGACTAGGTTGTATTTGATGAGGGTGGCTATGGCGGAGTTGAATGACCCGCTTCCAGAGCTGTATCCGGTTAGGAGGGCTAGCTGTTTGCGGGTGTATCCC
>JAGGZB010000078.1 GCA_021162225.1 Candidatus Bathyarchaeota archaeon
GCATAGTCTTCGGATACATGATTATAGTGCTGTTCCTCTCCCAGCTGAATCCATTAGCAACCATTTTGGGGTTGATGATCACTTTCTTCGTCCCGTTCATGTCGAAAAAAGAGTTCCTAACCATCTCAGCCTTTTATTCAGCCACGGTAACAGGCGTGACATTCCTGAGAAGAGACGCTTTAACTCCGCTGTTCGGAGCTGACATATTCACACTTTTCGGAGCAGGATCTCTTCTGGTTCTAGCCTTAATTCTACACCTAGAACCAACCGAATTCCTGAAAACTCTGCATCCAGCCATCATACAGTCAGCCGGGGCTTTACTTGTCCACGCGAGCTCTTATGAGGAGGTGGCTAATCTCAAAAGAGGAATGCGAGAACGGTGTTGTGCTTCCTCGAAATATCGTAGCCTGCATAGTCGATTTTATAGGTAAGAGGTCTGAGTTAGGCTAAGAAAGTGTGGAAGAATTTGTGAAAGAAGCTATTATGGTGCCTTCACATGCATGGTGTTTTTAAGTTAGTTCCTTCCGGATCTTTATGATTTTTTCAAGTATCCGTTCAACCCTGGCGAGACGCTTCTCGTATTCTACGCGGAGGTAACGTTCCCTCTCCAGCTCCGCCAGTTTCGTCTCGTACTCTGACAGCCGCGCCGTCCTTATGTTTAGCAGCTCTCTAAGAGCCTTGATCTCGGTCTCGTACTCTTCGAGTTTCCTCTTCATTTCGCCCTCGACGATCGTCTTTACTGATGGGGGCTCCGAAAGGAATGTGACCGCCGGCAGGACGAGCTGATACTGCGTCCTAAGCCATTCTAGGTTCGCAACGCAAAAGTCGTAGACGCTTTCTATTCCGAAGCTGCTGAGCGAATGGCCCATCATGGCCTCGCTTGCCATCCTATCCACACCGCTCATGGAACAAGCAGTCTTAAAGTACTTCCTGAGGCTGTGAACTCGGATGTTGAATAGGTACCCCCTCTCTAGGAGGGGCCCGTTCCTGAATCTCCGTTTCCCCTTCATGATCACCTTCCTCCGGTCTATGCCAGCTCTCCTGCAGAGCCCCGCCCAGATGTTTCTAACGGTCGCCGCGGCTATGGGCCTCCCGTCGAAAGTGACGAAGAGATGGCTCTCCGGCGTTATCTCCTCTCCCTTCATCTCCCTCTGCCTCAGATAGGCCCTCAGGTACTGTGCTGTCTCGGCAGAGATGAACGTGACGTGAGGCAGCCCCTCCTTTGTGATCTCGCCCGGAACCTCAACCATGTAGCATGGCAGACTCTCATCCCATAGGTCGTCCCTAATATGCTTCAGCCTAAGATTGATTATTGTATCGCCTACCCGGAGCCCACTCGACGCGGCGAAGCAGATTAAAGCCCTCTCCCTCAGCTTCGCCGCCTGAAGGATCCTAACAATCTGCTCCTTCTGGATCGCATCCCTATTCACGAGAGTCCTAACCTTCCCGACATAACTCCTAAAAGAATCCCTAACCTCCTCCCAGTCCACATTCCTAACGCGGTTCTCCCTCAGCCAAACCCTTATGCCGTTAAGCCAGTTACGACAAGTCTTAGGCGCAAGCCTATCCTTAGCATCAACGATCCAATCCACAACCTTCTCAGTCGCATCCTCCTCATCCAAGCCAGACAGAAAACCCACACACTCAAAAGGAGGCATACCCATAAAATCAGAAAAGTCCTTGACAGCCGCGACGTACTGAAGCTTCGTACCCTCGCTAACAGACCGCCTCTCAAAAACCCTGCGGACAGAAGGATCATTCTCCATCAAAGCCCGATAGGCCCTAGGAAACCCCATAATAAAATGATTCGGCGAGGCACAATATAAAAGTTGTGCATAAGCCTATAATGGAGCCGGGGATGGGATTTGAACCCATGTTCAGCGAGTCTGCAGCCCGCCGCCTGAACCGCTCGGCCACCCCGGCTGAGCTTAAACTTGCCCAAGAAATATTCAGAAATAAACTTGCTCTTATACCTTTTTCTTGCGGCAGAACAGTCTCTATTAATCTACATTTTGATTATCTGTGCATGTAAGACTCCGCTTATTTCCATAACCGCTTCTGGATGAACATAGCCACGCTCTATAGCTCGCTTAACAATTCTTGTTCCGACAAGATTCACGATTGTGCTCTTTTCGATTAAGTCTATGGCTTCCTCAATGCTCGTCTTAAACCCCTTATAAAACTCTTCTTTAACCTCAAAGACTATCCCGGAATCCTTAAAGGTCTTGCCGAGGATGTCAGCGTCGCAGGCAGCTAAGAGAACCTGTCCCCCCCATCTTCGAATCTTAACGTAAGCCTCCAATACCGGCATCTTCCAAAATCTTTCCTAATTCATATAGGTCTCAGGGGAGATCTAGCTCCGCATGCCTCGCACTGAAGGAAGTACAGCCTTTTCTCCTTAACAATCTTTGTATCCGGCCTCTTGCAGATCGGGCATATGACATACTCGTTAACGTAGCGCCTAATCAGCCTCTCGAGAGTCTCAGCCTCAAATCTTCCTTGGAAGATAACCCTTCCTCCCTCGGCAGTGGCGGCCGTAGCGAGCTCTTTAGAAAGATACTTCAATACATGTTCGGGCTCCCTGTTTGCTACGTCGCAGATCTCCTTGAAATTGTGCAGGATAGTTCTGGATCCAGAGATTGTTACGAGAGGCTTAGGAACCTCGAACCTCTCACGTTTAAAGACTGAAGGAGGCAAGGCTTTGTAGGCTTCGTCTAGCATTCTCTCATAATCTAAACTCATATGCGAATCCTCACAATATATAAAGAATTCATCACCTAAAATATTTATCCGAAAAACAAAGGGACGCGGAAGACTGGGCGAAAGGCACTGAGGAGGAAGAAGGGTTGAAGATGAAGAAGTATGAGAATTTCAGTAAATGGTTCGACGATCTACTCCTAAACGCTGAGATAATGGATAATCGATACCCAATCAAGGGATTCGCGGTATACAAAGAGTGGGGTGCAAAGATAGTTAGAAAGATAATTGAGATGCTCGAGAAAAAACTTGAGGAGACAGGGCATGTTCCAATGTTCTTTCCCGTAGCGATCTCAGAAGAAACATTCAGAAGGGAGGCTGAACATATCAAGGGCTTCACGTCAGAGGTCTTCTGGATAACTCATGCTGGAGATAGAAAACTGAAGAAGAGAATGCTCTTGAGACCAACCTCAGAAACGGCGATGTACCCAATGTTCTCGCAATGGATAAGATCGCATGCAGACCTGCCGCTGAAGATATTCCAGAGCGTCTTTGTCTATAGATACGAAACGAAAGCGACAAGGCCGCTATTCAGAATGAGAGAGTTTCTCTGGAATGAAGCTCACACGGCGCATAGAAGCTGGGAGGAGGCGGAGGAACAAGTAACGAAAGCAATAGAAATATACGATGAAGTCTTCAAGAATTTGGGGCTGAGCTATTATATTCTCAGACGGCCGGACTTCGACAAGTTTGCAGGGGCAGCTTATTCAATAGCCTTCGACGCCTGGAATCCTGATGGAAGAGTCAACCAGATAGGAACAGTACATAATTTAGGAGAGAATTTCTCACGGGCCTTCGACATAACATATGAGGATATAGGCGGAGTGCGAAGATATGTTGTCCAGACATGCTACGGATTCGGAATAAGCCGAGTACTAGCGGCCATAATAGCCCAGCATGGAGACGATCATGGTCTGGTGCTTCCGCCAGAGATAGCTCCGGTTCAAGTTGTTGTGATTCCGATACCATATAAGGAGCTGGAAGACGAGATAGAGAAATACTCCAGAAGAGTCTATGAGAAGATAGTATCCGCGGGATTCCGAACGCGAATAGACGAGACTGATAAGACCCCTGGAGAAAAATACTATTACTGGGAGATGTTTGGGGTTCCCATCCGAATTGAGGTGGGACCGAGAGATCTTAAAGAGAATCAAGTGACGATCTGTGAGAGAGTAAACCTAGAAAGAAGAACAGTGCCTCTTGAAGAAGCTCCAGGAGCAATAACAGAAGAGTTTAGTAAGATTGAGAAAAAACTGAGAGAGAGGAGCCTCTCAACTTTAAAGGAGATGACAATAAAGGCTAGAGACATAGAAGCCTTAAAAGAGGCGATAAAATCAAAGAAGATCGCGAAGGTTTGCTGGTGCGGAAAGATTGAATGCGCCGAAAGGATCAGGGAGGAATCTGGAGGGGAAATAAGAGGATACAGAATCGATGTTGAAGAGAGCCCAGAATACGCATGTATAATATGCGGGAAAGAAGCGGAGAAAGTAGTGTATGTGGCTAAAGCATACTAGGCGGAATAATAAAGAGAAAAAGATCGCAATCTTCTTTTTTTAGAAGTCTTTCATGAAAAGAATGGCATTTGATAGTATTCTAAAAGAAGCGGTCAAATGCTATATGCTTCAAGGTTTACAAAGCTTTTTTATGTGGTAACAAACAATAGATCGCTACACAATATTTGTGGAGGTAGAGGTTGAAGTAGTCATGCAGGCAAATAATGAATTTCCAAAACGTTATCAGTGGATTAAGGAGACTCCTATAGCTATACTTGAAGAGAATGAAGTTCCATTATGGCGCGATGCAAGTCAAGTGGCCGACGCGGTTGAGTCTATGGGCGCCGAAGCCATAAGATATCCAGCCATAAGATGGGCTGTTCACACCTATAAGGAGTCGAAATATCTGCCTAAGTATCCCGGTCTTGGAGAAAGAGACCTTTTAGGAGAGATAATGAACGAGATGAAAAGTAGAGGAATAACCGTTATTCCTTACTGTCACATCGGGGTTCTCCACACACACGCCTATAAAGTACATCCTGAATGGGCGGCTAGAGACTATTATGGAAGGCCGTTTTCTTGGAACGGAGTTCACAGGATGGTTTGCCTAAACAATCAACTTTTCATAAAGGCAATGCTGGGAGCCGTTAAAGAGGTAGTATCTAACTATAATCCAGACGCAATATATTTTGACGGGCCGGTCTGGTACATGGAGACATGTGCATGTAAATACTGCAGGAAGATATTCGAGGAACGTTTCGGATATCCCCTACCCTTAAAACTTTCTTGGGATGATGGAACTAGGCAAGATTACAATAAGATGAGGGACGAACGAGTTAAAGAAGTTATGAAGCTTCTCAGCGAGTCAATCAAGGAGTTAAAAGATATACCAGTCTTCTTCAACACTTCGATGAAGTATCTTCCAAGTCACAACTGTGGAATACCAGAATTAACAGCGGAGCATGCTGACGGAGCGAATACGACAGAAGTGCACAGACCTCTATCATACTGGGAGATACTCGAGACGGCTCGTTTAGGAGAAGCCCTAAAGAAGGTCTCACTCTGTTATTGTCCCCCAGGACCATACGAGTCGCTCTCAACATTCGATACTTTAGAAGCAGTCGTTTTCGGAGTAACATATGCGGCTCATGGAGGAACACCAATGGCCCAGACGGTCTCAGCATTTCTATATGACAAGACCGGAGCCGCACAAATGAAGAGTCTCCTTAATCACTTGAAGAAGAATGCGGATATTTATTATAGAGCTAAGCCTGTAGAAGAAGTTGCCCTAATCTACTCCAGACAGACGGGTGAGAATTACGCCAAGGAAGAGGTTGCTGAAAGACTTGAAATGCACTTCAGCGGAGCCTTCAGATCTCTAATTCATGAACACGTGCATTTTGTCTGTTTATTCGATACGCAGCTAACATGGGAGAAGATCAAAGACTTCAAGGTATTGGTACTCCCGAACGTTGTATCCCTAAGCGATTCTCAAATAGATCTTCTTAAGCGATTCGTCAAGGAAGGCGGAGGCCTAGTTGCTACCTACAAGACATCCCTATATGACGAGAAAGGGCTGATGCGGAGAGACTTCGGCCTAAAAGATCTATTCAAACTCACATATCTCGGAGAAACACCAAAGGATAATTACAGGCGCAGAGACTATCGGGGAATGGGCAGAGAGTGGGGATATGCTGAGATACCTGAGGCTTACTTAAAGTGGTCAAAGAGACACTTCATAAATGAGAATCTAAATCTAAATCATCTAGTCCCTGTCTCTGATGCTTGTCTCGGAATGGAGAGGAAGCCCCCTGAATACATAGTCTCTTCCCCAAAGGATGGAGCTGAAGTAATCGCGACGCTTTACTTACCGTCCGGAGGAGCATTCGGCGAATCATTCAAGCATCCATTAGGTGAGCCTCCTGGACTCGTTGTCAGCTACTTTGGCAAGGGAAGAGTTGTATACGTGGCTGCTCCCCTCGGAAAACGTTACTTAAGACGGGGGCTTCCGGAGCTAAGAATGATCTATAGCCGAGCTGTCAAGTATGCTCTGGGTGGACGAAGCATAATTGAGATTGACGCGCCGCCGGGACTTGTAATAAATCTAACAAAGGATCAGAGCCATTATTATCTGCATCTGATCAACTATACTGGAATGATGACCGAGTCGCCTTACAGAGTTGTCGATTGGATTTCTCCCTTAGGAGAAATAAAAGCTAGTCTCCAAATCGACGAAGAAGTAAAGAATATCCATCTGCTAGTCAAGGGGAAAAACGTAAAATTCAACCAAGATGACACCGCATTGAGATTCACTATCCCCGAGATCAACATACACGAAACGGTCATCATAGAACTTCATTAAGCATCTTCATCTTTTTAATTGTAAAGGCTTTTATACCGCTGCATTGAACTCCTTGGAGGAGGCTATTTTATGGATTTAGTAAGGAAATATTATGATATCATCGTGGAAACTCTGAAGAAAATCGAAACAAACGAGAAAGAAAATATCCGTAAAGGCGCGGAGCTCATGGCTGAGGCTATCACGGAGGACAAATTGATTCACGTCTTCGGCAGCGGGGGACATTCAAACATGGCTACTGAAGAGATGTTTCACAGAGCTGGCGGTTTGGCCTGTATAAATCCCATATTCGTCGACGGCATCAGGATTCCTCATATTCCAAGAGCTGAAAGGCTACTTGGATATGTCGAAGAGATTTTCCGATTTTACGACTTGAAGAAAGGTGATCTTCTAATGATTGTCAATGCTTATGGAATAAACAGTGTAACGATAGAGTCAGCTCTCCTAGCTAAAGAAAAGGGAATCAAGACAATAGGTGTAACTGGAACTGAATATGCTAAGAATCTTCCAAAGGATTTCGTAGGGAGACATCCGAGTGGGAAGGCTCTTCACGAGCTAGTTGATATATTCATAAATACCTATATACCCTACGGAGACGCGGTGATTGAAATAGAGGGCTGTAGAGCAAAAGTAGCTCCGATAACGACGTTCGCCAATAGCTTTATTCTGAACTCCTTGGTTATTGAGACTGCTAGAATACTCTCCTCCAAAGGCATCGAACCGCCTATCATCTGTAGCATTAATACCCTTAACGGAGAGGAACGAAACCAGTGGCTTTACGATAAATATAGGAAAAGAATACGCTGGCTTTAAAGGTGATTTCTATGAGAAACAAAGGCGAATTTGCTGAGCTACTAAAGCCTAGAATTAAACTTTTTTCACTAAAGGGAATAAGCCTCTACAGAGATATTTGGATCGAATATTCGGAGAGATATCTTAAGCATTATTTTAACATTTTAGGAAGCGGATGGGTAAAAATTTACTACGGTATAGAAGCTAAAGGTATGCACGGATATAAATACCTAGAGTCTGCCCAAATGAGCTTTGATAAAGCTCTAGACGAATTGCCTCGTTTTCAACAAGGCAAAGCGAGGGAGATCTTCGAAGTAATAGAATCTATTAATCCAAGATACGAACCGATAGACTGGCAGGTTGATTACAAATCAGGATATAGATGGTCAGCCGACATTCCATGGAGCAATATAAGATATGGATATATGCCTGGAATAGACCTTAAAATGCCTGGTGAACTAGGGCGGTTTCAGCATCTCTTAACGTTGGGAATAACTTACCAGATCACAGGAGATGAAAGGTACGCGCGAGAGATTATCTGCGAAATCCTAGACTGGATTGCCATGAATCCCCCAGGATACGGCGCAGGATGGTATGCTCCGATGAATGTGGCGATTAGATCCGCCAATTGGTCAGTGGCGCTTGAATTCATAAAAGATTATCTTTCCTCTCAGATTCATCAAGAACATGTAATAATCTTCCTGAGAGAACTTCTTAGAAACTTAAAGGAGCATGGAGAATTTGTTTATTCGCATCTTGAGAAGGGCGTAATACATCCGAATCATTACCTGTCAAACCTGGCAGGTCTAATTCTGGTCTCAATAGCTACTGAAGCGTTAATTGATGAAGCTGAGAAATGGAGAGAGTTAGCCCTAGAAGAGCTAAAAAGAGAAGCTTTCATTCAAGTCTACGAGGATGGAGTGGATTTCGAAGAAGCCACCGGATATCAGAGACTAGCGTTAGAGATGTTCTTCTACCCTACCCTCTTCGAGGTTAAAGCGAATGAAAAATTCGATGGTAGCAATTACTTAGAAATCTGCAGAGAGCTCTTTGGTCGAAACTACATAGACAAACTGCGAAAGATGTTCGATTTTCTCCGCTTGTCCTCCAAACCTGATGGAAGAATTCCATTGATAGGCGATTATGACAGTGGAAGATTCCTAAAGTTCGAATTGCCTGATATCAAATCTCCCGATGTAAGCTATCTGCTTCCACTGGCCGCATGCTTCTTTAAGGACTCAAGGTTCAACGTAGAATTCCTCCAGCCCCATAGGCTTAAACGGTACTTCCCCATAATTCCTCTCTTCGGAGCAGAAGCATACGATGCCTTGGTGAAGGCTGAGCCAGTCAAATTAAACGAGATAAAAAGTAGGAGATTTCCGGATGCCGGAATGTTCGTGATGAGAAACATGGACGATTACGTTTTTATTTCTTGCGGTCCTATCGGAACCGCTGGGCTAGGAGGACACGGCCACAACGATAAGCTATCCTTTGAGCTATGTTTTGGAGGTCGGGACATCATTGTCGATCCAGGCGTATATACCTATACCTCCTCCATGGACTGGAGAAGACTTTTTAGATCAACGTTTGTTCATAACACTTTGACCGTAAACTTTGAAGAACAGAATAGGTTTTCTGAAAAGTCTCCATGGTGGGGTATGCTCGAAGATACAAAATGTAAATGCTTAGAATGGAAGGTTTCTTCAAGCTTGGACATATTCGAAGGAGAACACTATGGTTATACCAGGCTTAACCCTCCCCTCATACATAGGAGAAGAATAGAATTCCACAAAGATAAGAGAGAGCTGAGAATCTACGACTCGCTTTTGAACCAAAATCCTGAAGACGGTCAATATTATGTGGTCCTATGGAATTTTACGCTTCACCCAGAATGCCGAATAGAAGCGATAGATGATAGGGTTGTCTCTGTGACGAACCGTGATGTAAGAGTGACATTTACTATTAATGAAGGATCATGGGGAATTGAAGAGGCTTATTACGCTCCGGAATACGGAGTGAAAATGAAAACAATAGCCTTAAAAACTAAAGAAAGCAACGCGCAGAACAGACGCTTCACTATAGCCTTAGAAAAAGATTAGAAAAGAGGAGATGCCGCTCAGAATTTACTAGGATCGGTCATTTTTCTCCTCATTCTTTTCAGCAACAAAAATTCAGTTTAGTCTGAAAACGAACAACAAGCGTTATAAGACGTCCACCTTTCTTCAGTGAGATTTAAGAGCGAAAAACACTCCATATTAAGGGGGGACGACAGCTCCTCATGGAAAGAAAAAAGATCGATATAAAGAAATCATTGGAATTGTACAAGAGAATATTGAAGGTGATTCCCGGCGGTTCTCAAACTATGAGTAAACGTCCGGAAAACTTCGCTTTTGGTGCGTTTCCTATATTCTTGGAGAAAGGAAAAGGTTCTCACGTATGGGATGTGGACGGCAACGAATACATCGATTATATAATGAGTCTAGGCCCCATCACGCTTGGATACTGTTATCCCGTCATAAATGAAGCTGTAAAAGCGCAGCTCGAAAAAGGATCAATCTTCAGCTTGCCTCACAGGCTGGAGATAGAAGCCGCGGAAGCTATAATAGACTGTGTTCCATGCGCTGAGATGGTGAGGTTCTTTAAAACAGGAGCTGAAGCTGCCGCTGCGGCGGTGAGGGTAGCTCGTGCTTTTACTGGCAAGGAAAAAATTGCATCGTATGGCTATCATGGCTGGCTTGATATCTGGACGGCTGAACATATTGGGCATCCAAGAGCTCGCGGTGTGCCAAGCGTATTGAAAGACTACATAATTAGCTTTAACTATAACGATTTCGAATCTGAAAATTCTATTGAAAGCGTCTTGAAGAAACATAAGGATGAAATCGCCTGCATAGTCATGAGCCCAATAAGCTACTGGAGCCCCCCAAAGGATGGATACTTAAAGTGGGTGCGGGAGCTTGCCGATGAGCATGAGGTAGTACTTGTCTTCGATGAGATAGTGACGGGATTCCGCCTATCTCTAGGCGGGGCTCAAGAATACTTCGGAGTAACTCCTGACTTAGCTTGCTTTGCCAAGGGGATCTCTAATGGTCTGCCTATCTCTGCATTAGCAGGTAAAAAGGAGATTATGCAGATAATGGAGGATCTCACAGTAAGTAGTACTTATGGCGGAGATACTTTGTCGCTAGCCGCGGTTACCGCGGCCATAAAAGAATGCAAAGAAAAGAGTGTTCCAGAGTATCTCTGGAGACAGGGAAGAAAACTTATGGAAGGCTTGAACAAAAAAGCGAGAGATGTAGGGGTCAATGTTGAGTGGGTTGGCTTCGCTCCGATATCGATGTATCGGTTCTCATATGAGAACGCTTCTCTATCAAGCGACATGACAGTTCTGTTTCTGCAAGAATGCGCAAAACGCGGTGTTCTGTTCAGAAAGGAGGGACCGGTTTACATATCTTTCTCGCACACCAATGAAGACATAGAAAGGACTATAGATGTCTGCGGCGAGGCGCTTGAATTTCTGAGGGATGCATACGAAAAAGGCGAGGTACACTCCAGATTGGAAACATTAAAGCCCCCTAACAGCCCGTATCGCAGATTCTCATAATTATAAAGTTAAGTGGTGATCAAGAATGGTTGATGATGAGAATCTATATGGATCCGCTTCAATATATCCGAAAAAAGAGACGGTCGTTGGAAGGTGTGAAAGCTGGGTTATCATTTATAAGGTTGGCAAGAGAGGAATAGATGTCGGCGGAGGGTTAGTCATAACCTTCCCGCTCCACGGATTCTCGGGTTTCAGATTCTTCCCGGATGTTTCAATGGATGGAAAATGGAATGTTTGGGATATCACTGAGCCAGGATATCTCTACATAACCTCTTCAAATCCTGCGGTTAAGCTTAAGGCCGAGGGAGGATCTCATAGGTATACTCCACCAGCCAGGGATTATGGAGTGGAGGCTCTAAAGAAGGGTAAGCCAATGTTTCTTTGGCCGGGTAGACCGCTCTACATAAAGGTTGAAGAAGCTCCATTAAGGGAAGGAGATGAGATCAGAATATGCTGGGGTGACACTTCGTCGGGAAGCCCAGGGGTCGTTACTGGAACATTGGCGAGAGAGGTAGAGCTCTTCATAGCCGTTGATCCCGACGGAAAGCTTAAGGGACCTATCTGTGGATATTATCCCATCAAGAAAAATCCGAAGATCAGAGTTTTACCTGATCATCCTGTAAAGCTCGTAGTGACAGCCCCGTCAAGAGTTAGAGTCGGTGAACGCTTTGAAGTCTCCGTGGTTGCAAGGGACAAGTATGAAAACGTTTCTTTCCAGTATTCTGGAACGTTAAAGATTGGCTTCTCTGATTCTCAAGCTGAAGCTCCTAGAGTGCTACGGGCCAAAAGCGGAGAAAGAGTTCACAAATTCACTGTCTGCCCCAAAACAATTGGTGTTCATAGAATAGTCGTAACGGACGAAAAGAACGGATTGAAAGGTATAAGCAATCCTATCGACTGCCGTGAAGCCAAGCCGGACTACAAGATATACTGGGGAGACCCCCATGTTCACAGTAGCCTATCTGACGGTCTGGGAACCCTAGAGGAATGCTACGAATATGCCAGATACGATGCCGATCTAGACTTTGCTGTTGTAACAGATCACGACACGATGATCACGGATGAAAAATGGGAGCTTATTAAGAGGGCTGCTTCGGAATTTTATGAACCCGGAAAATTCGTTACTTTCAGCGGATACGAATATTCTGAGAGAAAATATGGCGGCGACAAAAATGTGTATTACTTCACTGATGACCAGCCGATCTTCAGGTGCATCGATGAAGGAAGCAAGACTCCCATAGAGCTCTGGAATAATCTCCGCGGAAGAAAAGCCCTAACTATTCCTCATCACACTACGCATAAGTACATGAGGACTAATTGGGATTATCATGACCCGCATTTTCAGCGTCTCGTCGAGATATACTCGGAATGGGGGAATTCCGAATATCCAGGGAATCCTAGACCATTATGTCTTAATCATCTCCATGAGGAAAGAGCGCCTCCAAAAGGAACAACAGTTCAGGACGGGCTTGCCCGGGGATATCGTTTAGGCTTTGTTGCTGGAAGCGATAATCACTCTGGACAACCGGGTTATTGTGACCAGATGGGTAATTTCTCACGTAGACGTGCATATCATGGAGGACTGACGGCTATTTATGCGGAGAACCTCACAAGAGAAGCCCTTTGGGAAGCCCTATATAATAGAAGGTGTTATGCTACTACTGGCGCTAGGATCATCGTTGAATTCTTTATGGATAAGCATATGATGGGCGAAGAATATTCTACGAATGAACCCCCGGAGATTAACGTCAGAGTTCTAGGAACGAGTTCTATCGAGAAAGTAGAAGTAGTGAGATCCAATAAGGAGATATTCGTTAAAGAGGGAAATGGCTCTCAAGTATGTTTCCACTTCGTAGATGAGAATATAATGCCCGGCTTTAACTACTACTATATCAGAGTGACTCAAGAAGACGGAGAGATGGCGTGGTCAAGCCCAATATGGGTGCACTACCTCCATAAAGAAGACGTTAAGTGATGCTGGTGAAGAGTATGATCATCGATATTCATGCGCATCCATCAAGAGATAGAAAAGCTTTAAGGAGCATGCTAGAAGCCGCCAGAAAAGCAGGAATTGACAAGGTATGTCTGCTTCCAATACGTGGCAGATCATTTGAAAGATACTTTTACACCAATGAAGAAATGAAAAATCTTGTGAAAGAATATTCGGATTGGGTGATTGGCTTCTCTGCTGGAAGCTGTATTGATCCTAACGGAGCCGAAGACTTGGAAAAGGCTGTCAGGGATTATGGATTGAAAGGAGTGAAGATTCATGAAGAGAGGAACTGGGTTCTGAAGGGGCTCTTAGGATGCCACGGACTTTTAAGGAAGGCGGGAGAGCTAGGTGTCCCTGTTATAATTCATAGCTGGCATGAAGAGGAAGGGCTTCCTCCAGGATCGGAAAAATATGTAGGGTTACAAGGACGTTTTCCCGTGCATATAATAAGCGAGGTTGCGCGAAAATGTCCAGATACCATACTGATATTCGCGCATATGGGCGGAAACTGGGAGAAGGCACTTCAAGCGGCTAAGCCGCATGAAAATGTATACTTTGATACTTGTGGCTTCGATCCAATAATAGGCGTGGTGGAAAGAGCTGTAGAAGTACTTGGTCCGGAAAGAATACTATTTGGATCCGACGCGCCGGGACGTAGCTTCGTCGCCCAATTATCCAAGATTCAATATGCAGACATAAGCGAAAGAGATCGGAGGTTGATTCTTGGAGAAAACGCCATGAGAATCCTAGGATTGAGGTGACGAATATGATAGTAGACATGAATGCATTTCTTGGGAGATGGCCCTTCTGGAAGCTTAGGTATCAAGGTGTTAAGAATCTGCTAAAGCTTATGGATAGAGCGAAGATCGATAAGGCTGTAGTCTCCTCTTTGGACAGTGTCTTTTTCATCAATTATGAAGAGGGAAACATGGACGTAGCTGATGCTTGCCGTCTACATCCGGATAGGCTGATACCATTCGCTGTTATCAATCCAAATTTTCCCTTATGGATGGATCATCTTGAAGTATGCGTCGAAGAGTATGGAGCTAGAGGTATAAAGCTCCATCCGGACTATCATAAGTACAGTCTACTATCTGAGGAAGCGGCAGAGCTAATGAGGAAAGCTAAGAAAATGAAGCTTCCAGTCTTTATTCAGACGAGCATTATGGACATGAGGCATCATCCGGGATACTGCCTTGTGGTTGAAGCTTCTATACTGGAGGTAGCCTCAGTCATTAAGAGATACTCCGAGAACACGTTCATAATAGGTGGAGCTAAACATTTCGGCTCTCGCGTGCTAGAATTGCTGGGGCAAGTTTCTGGGTGCAAAAACTTCTATATCGAGACTTCCGGAATCGGCGGTCCTTTCGACTGCATAGAAAGACTGGTTGAATCTATAGGGAGTTCAAAGCTTCTCTTAGGAACGAGAATGCCGCTTCTCTATCCAGAATCCGCAAAGTTGATGGTCGAAAAGGCGGAGATAGACGAGGAAGATAAAGAGAAAATTCTAGGCGGTAATGCATCGAATCTTCTATCTATTTAATAAAAGATCTTTTGTAGTTTTTTGGGATATTATGTTGTTCTTTAAAGATAAAAATTCTTTTTTAAGAGGAAATCTTTTAAGGAAAATGGATGTAACATTTCTATCGTAAAAGAGAGGGATAAAGATTATGAATCGTATGGCTATTACGAAGATTCAAGCAATAGCTATTGTCATTGTTTTGGTCATAGCAGGTATTGGCGGTTATTATGCGTACCAGATGAGTATGCCAAAGCAGAAAGAGAAAGTGATCGTATGGACGTTCCCGCTAACCACGATGGAAACTTTCACCGATATGCTAAAGAATTTGGAGAAGGAATTCGAATCTAAAAACCCCGATATCGATCTGGAATTTCAGGTTTATCCATGGGGCGGCAGAGATGCTAGAATGATCACAGCCGTCGCTGGAGGTGAAGCTCCCGACATCTGCTACTTTAACCCTCGACATGTAGCTAAGTTCCTATCCCTTAACGCTTTGGTTCCAGTAGATGATTACCTGCCAGATGAATATAAGACCGGAGCATATGAATGGGCCTTGAAAATGTATTACTATAATGGAAGCACTTGGGCAGCACCGTTCCTTGTAGGCGGACCGACTCTAGCAATATACAGCGTTGAAGCCTTTGAGAAAGCTGGCATCACTCCTCCATCAGGTCCTGAAGACGCTTGGACCGTCGATCAATTCATAGAGGCCTGCTTAAAACTTAAGGAGCACGGTTACTACCTTGGAATTCCAGGCCGAGTGGGACTGCCAGCTCATCTATTGCCTGCATTTAACATGTATGGAGCTGATGTATTCCCACATGAAGGAATTCCTTGGGCAAAGACAATTGCATTCAATAACAGCGCAGGTGTGAAGGCCTTCAAGTTCTTCTATGATCTATGGAACACATATAAGGTTGCTCATCCATCACTGGCTGGAACCCCACCGCCAGGATTGGACACAGAGCTCTTCGCAGTGAAGAAGGAGATCGGCATACTGATGGCTGCACCCTTCGGCACCGCGGCTTTAGAGATCCATGATAAGAATCCAGATTTCAAGTGGGGCGTGCTCGGTCTAATATGGGATAAGGAGTCCGGCAAAGGCAAATGGCCGAATCTTCCATGCATGGAATGTAACTCAGCTGTCGGCGCCTGGGGCGCATTCAAGCAATCATTTAATAAGCATCCAAAGGCAGCCGGAAAAGTGCTTAGTTTTCTGTTATCAAAACACTTTACAGAAGAGTATTGTAAGAGCGGCGGAAGATTAACAGTGTACAAGGATCTCAAAGACATGTACAAGGGAACAGAAAGGTGGGAGATCTGCAAAATGGGAGAATATCTAAAGTGGATTGACTATGTCCGACCAGAATGGGGCGTTCATCCCGCTGCAACAGATGTATACGAGATACTCGTCAGCGAGCTTGAATCATGCATAAACGGCGAGAAGACTCCTGAAGAAGCCGTTCGAGACGCTGCAAGTGAATGCGTACAGGCTATAAAGAGGGCGCTAAAGTAAAATATAAATCCCCTCCATTATTTTTTAAGAAAGATTAAAAGAAGGCTGATGATGATTGGCCTCTAAAAGCGAGATAAAAAGGAAGAAAGTATATTACTTCATGATTACTCCCTTCTTCATACTTTTCACAATATGTATACTCATTCCAATAGGATATGCTTTCTACATTAGCTTCTTTAGGTGGTCAGGTGTAACGATAGAATCCACCTTTGTGGGCCTAGAAAACTACATAGATATGTTCTCAGATCCCCTGTTCTGGAAGTGTGCTCAAAATACCGTAATATTCACCGCGGGTTTTCTATTATTAACCACGGCTCTCTCGCTAATGTTGGCTCTTGCCTTAAACAAGATAATGAGGGGAACGGTCCTTTTTAGGACGATGAGTTTTATTCCGTATGTTACCTCCAGCGCAGTTATAGCAATAGTCTGGAGGTTGATGTTCGACCATGCCTATGGAGTCTTAAACATAATTCTAGAATCTCTAGGATTACCGAGAGTTTTATGGTTATCAAAGGATATGGCAATATACTCATGTCTACTCGTATCCGTCTGGCAGAACCTAGGATACTATACGGTTCTCCTATTAGCCGGACTTCAGACAATCCCTGACGTTTATTACGATGCTGCTAAAGTCGATGGAGCTGGTGGAGGAGTAATCTTCAAAGAAATCACCCTCCCCTTACTAAAGCCTACGCTCTTTATGGTTATAGCCCTTGAAACCTTAAGTTCCTTCTTCGTTTATGACATTGTCTACACGCTAACACAAGGCGGCCCTGGATATGCCTCTACAACTCTCATGTACTACCTGTATAGGAGAGGTTTCATCAATTTCTACTTCGGATATGCTTCCGCAATAGGGATATTCCTAGCGGCCATCGGCTTCATAGTTGTAATGTTCCAAAGAAGATATATTGGGAGGCCTGTTGCCCAGTTTTAGGTGAGAAGATTATGAAGACGATAAAAGTTAAAAATTGGGTTTTCCTCTGCCTCGTCTACGCATTACTCTCCCTCGTAGCCCTCATCTCCATCTTCCCAATCTATCATATGTTTAATGTATCATTCAAGCCGAGGGCAATTCTATACGAATTCACCCTCCTTCCTCTTCCACCAACAATAGAAAACTACATTTTGCTATTCGAAGGCACCTTAATGTTTAGGTGGCTTCTAAATACATTTGCTTATGCAGGAACAGTTGCTTTGCTTACAATCATAGTTGACTCGATGACGGCTTACTGCCTCTCAAAGGCAACATTTCCGGGAAGAGACTTAATATTCACAATTATTCTAGCAGCGATGATGGTTCCCGGCCAAGTCACGCTGATTCCACGTTTCATAATGTTCCGTTATATGAATCTCATTAACACATTCTGGGGTTTACTTCTGCCAGGCATCGCAAGTCCCTTCGGAGTCTTTCTCCTAAGGCAGTATATGCTCGCCCTGCCTTCTGATATTCTTGACTCTGGAAGAATAGATGGTTGTTCAGAATGGCAGGTATTCTGGAAAATCGCCTTTCCGCTTTCCAGACCTGCAATAGCAACCGTTGCAGCTCTAAAGTTTATATCACACTGGAACACGTTTCTGTGGCCCCTCATCGTTATGACAACACAAGACAACTATACTGTTCCAGTCGGCTTGGCTACATTATCGTGGTGGGGCGGATCTGACTGGGGAGTAATGATGGCTGGCTCCGCTATCTCAGTGATCCCAACACTCGCTATATTCATAATCTTCCAGAAGTATATACTCGCAGGATTAACGCTGAGAAGAGTTCAGTTAAAGATGTAAAAAAGGCTTATATGATGACTTTCTCCGTCTTTCCATCAAAGAAGTGTATCTTATCCTCTTGGAATCCTACATAGACTTTCTCGCCTATCTCAGCTTTAAAGCTGCTTGGAACTCTCATCTTCACCATGTTATCTCCTATAGTTAGGTCTAGAATAGCTGATTCGCCTATTATCTCCAGAAGATAAATCTTGCCCTCGATAGCATTCTTATCCTTCTCTTCTAAAACAATCATGTGTTCAGGTCTAGCCCCCAGAATAACCTCTGAACCTTTAGCTTCTCTAACTAGTATCTCAAATATTTCTGGCTTAGGCGTATAGGTAAAGTCACCAAAGTCTATTAAGCCTTCATCTTCCCTGATCGATCCCTTAAAGAAATTCATGGGCGGATTGCCGATAAATCCTCCAACGTTAACGTTCGCCGGATTATCGTATATTTCGCTCGGAGTCCCCACCTGTTGAAGGATCCCTGACATTAATATGGCTACTCTGTCAGACATGGACATAGCTTCCACCTGATCATGAGTAACGTAAATAGTTGTGACTCCCAGTTTCCTTTGCAAGTTTTTCAGCTCAGCCCTCATGTAGACCCTAAGTTTCGCATCAAGGTTAGATAGTGGCTCGTCTAGCAGGAAAACTTTGGGATTTCTCACGATCGCTCTGCCTAAGGCTACCCTTTGTTGCTGTCCCCCGCTGAGTTCATGAGGTTTCCTATTCAGAAGATCCCTGATCTGCAGCATCTCTGCTATCGATTTTACTCTCTTATCGATCTCATCCTTGCTTACCTTTTTAATCCTCAGCGGAAATGCAATATTATCGTAAACCGTCATATGGGGATAAAGGGCGTAGGTTTGGAAAACCATAGCTACGTTTCTGTCCTTAGGAGGCAAATCATTAACGAGAACATCATCAAAATATACGTTGCCCTCAGTCTGCCTTTCAAGCCCTGCGATAATTCTCAATGTGGTGGTCTTTCCACATCCAGAAGGTCCTAGAAGTGTAAGAAACTCTTTATCTTCCACCTTCAAGTTTAGGTTCTGAACAGCCTTCACTGGCCCGAAGGTCTTCGTGATGTTTTCAAGCGTTATCCTAACCAAGAGGATACCACCATAAATGTTCATGAAATAAAACATTAAGAAAAGTTAATAAAATTTTCCAAGAGGGTTCTTTAACAGTCAAGCGTAGGCTATTTGTGAAGAAATTGATTAGGCAGACTTAAACTGCTTTAATCTATCCTACTAGCCCAGATAAGATTTGCACTAAACTGATTTATTATGAAAATTATACTATGTATGTCTCTCTTTACGGCTACCTTGAGTGGTGTTTCGTATGTTTAGATTTAAATCTCCGCAGAGAATCGTTGAGATAGGCGGCGTAAAGATAGGCGGTAACCCCAGCGAGAGACCTCCCGCCCTTATAGGAACAATATTTTATCATGGGCACAAAATTATATTGGATGAACATAAGGGAGAGTTTGATAGAGGCAAGGCGGAAAGACTCATCAGGGATGTGGAGGAAAGCTCTGAAAAAACGAAAATTCCCGCGATTATAGATGTTATGGGCTCAACGCCAGATGCCATCATTAAATACTTAGAGTTCATAGCGAGCGTAACGGATCTCCCCATAGCAATAGATTCTCCCTCTGTCGACGTCACAAAAGCGGCGCTAAATTACGTCAAAAATTCTGGTTTAGCCAGAAGAGTCGTATACAATTCTCTGAGGATGGAATCAACAAATTGTGAATACCAAGCTTTAAAAGACGCACAAGTTAAGAGCGCAATGGCCCTATTGTACACAAGTAAAATACTTAGCATAGATGCAAGAATCAACGCCCTTAAAGCCATAGTAAGTAAGGCTAGAACCTTCGGCGTAGAAAACATTCTTGTTGACACCTTCGTTATTGACGTATCCAGCCTTGCAATAGCTATGAGAACGATCTTAACCATCAAATCGCAACACGGTTATCCATGTGGATGCGCTGCTCCTAATGCCATATCAGTACAAAGAAAAGCCTTCAAGAAGAAGTTTGGTAAGAAGGGTATCAATGCTGTAGAACTAGCAGTAAATATTGCCCCAGCCATCTTGGGATCAGATTTTCTACTTTATGGACCAATAGAGAAAACAAAAGAGATTTTTCCAGCGGCATATATAATTCATGCATCTTACAAGTCCATGTTGATGATGAAAACCCCACTAATAGAATTGTCATGATGTACATCACAACAACTCTTAGTATCCGCTAAAAAGCTGCAATTTCATGCTTGCAATCGAGATTACATGCCGCGAAAAACTATTTTTATAGCCAAAAAGGTTCTCTTATTTAAAGAGGTGACGTGCTTAATGGGGAAAGAAGACGAGATCATGGATAGGCTTAGAGACGCTATCGTTAATCTAGACATCGACGGCGTTAAAAAAGCTTGTAAAGAGGCTATTGAAGCTGGTATCTCTGCTTACAAGGCTATCACTGATGGAATGGCTAAGGGAATGGAGATAGTTGGCGAAAAGTATGAGAAAGGAGAATATTTCTTGGCTGAATTGATGATGGCCGGAGAGGTAATGAAAGAAGGAGTGAAGATCCTTGAGCCATACCTAAAACGCGGAGAAGCAAAGAAGATAGGAAAGGTTGTGATCGGAACGGTCAGAGGAGACTTACATGACATCGGCAAAAACATAGTCATAAATCTGCTTGAGGCCGCTGGATTTGAAGTTATAGATTTAGGAGTTGATGTGCCTCCTGAAAGATTCGTTGAAGCCGTTAAGCAAAATAATCCAGATATAGTTGGCATGTCGGCTCTCCTCACAACTACGATGATGGAGATGAAAAAGGTAATCGACGCACTAAAAGAAGCCGGACTGAGAGACAAAGTAAAGATAATCATTGGAGGAGCCCCAATAACTCCAGAATTTGCTGAAGAAATCGGCGCAGACGCTGCATCAGGGGATGCCGTAGAAGCCGTGAGCATCTGTAAATCATGGGTTGAGAGAAGGAGAGGCATCTAGGCTATGGGAAAAATTAGAAAGCTTCAGGGAAGAGTTATAGATATTGAGAGGACAGGGAAGTTCATAACAGATGAAGCAGGGCTCAGATGGGAACGATGTATATTCACAATCGAGCTTACAGGTTTTTCGCGGCGTACGCCGGATGAAGTTATTCCAGAGGGGATTAAAGGTAAAAAAGTGAAGCTTGTACGCTATTGCCGTTTTAATTGGCACTATAAGCTTGGAGTTAGAAAGACGCTTGAGCCGCATGAAACCGAAGCAGTGCTCTCGGGAAAGCCCATAGAGACCGTATTTTGGTAATCTAGATCTCCAGACTTTAATAGCGTTCATATTCCTGCTTAAAAACCAAAGAGCACTCCACAGCCCTTTAACGTTAAAGATTTTATCCTCGGATGGTTTAGTGGATATTCAACTGACAGGCCAGATAAGCCGCGGCGGAAAATCAGATGATAATCTTTCAGCCTTACGGAATAAAAATCAAATCTTATAAGAAAGAATCCATCCTCGAGATTGCTGGCAAGGCTGGAATTAGAATAAATGCTGTTTGTGGAGGAAGAGGTCTCTGCGGAAAATGCAGAGTAATAATTCGCGAAGGAGAGGTCAATCTATCCAAGCCCACTGAAGCCGAAAAAAGAGCGCTGTCAGAGGAGGACCTGAAATGCGGCTTTAGATTGGCGTGTCAGGCGAGAATAGAGGAAACAGGCACGGTAATAGTGGAGGTCCCGCCGGAAAGCCAAGCTAATAAACAAAAACTGCTTGTTAAAGGGATGGAGACGCACGTTAAACCTAAACCCGCCGTTAAGAAGATTTTCGTCCGTTTAGAAAAGCCATCTTTGCAGGATAATACTGCGGATGTCGACAGGCTTCTGGAAGCTATCAGATCTCAAACAGGGTTAAAAGTTAACGTGGATTATGAGATTATGAAGAAGATTCCACACATACTGCGGATGAGTAATTGGCGGGTCTCCGTCGTAGTCTGGAAAGACAAAGAGATGATCTCTATTGAGCAGGACTCTTCTCCTGACATGTATGGCTTAGCCGTAGATATGGGAACAACAAAGATGGCTGGATACATCGTTGATCTGAGAAGTGGAAAGGTCGTAGGGGCAACATCAATAGTGAATCCCCAAATAGTCTATGGCGAAGATGTTGTCTCAAGGATTAAGTTCTCAGAAGAAGGAAAACTAGAGGTTTTAAGAAAATGCGTGATCAACGGGATCAACGAGATGATGGGCAGAATCTGTAAAGACACTAAAATTCCTCACGAGAGAATCTACGATATGGCGGTTGCTGGAAACACTGTTATGCAACATATCTTTTTAGGAATCACCCCAAAATATATCGCCCAAGCCCCATACTCTGCAGCTCTGCAATCGTCCATTGACGTTAAGGCTAGGGAGATAGGCGTAGAAATCAACCCATCCGCCTATGTTCACGTCTTACCGACCATAGCTGGATTTGTCGGCGGAGACACAATTGCGGATATACTAGCTACGAAGATCCATGAAGCAGAAGATGTATCGATGCTTATAGACATAGGAACAAATACCGAAATAGTGCTGGGAGACAAGAAAGGGCTTATTGCATGTTCCTGTGCGTCTGGTCCGGCATTCGAAGGCTCTCATATAAAATGCGGCATGAGAGCTCTTGCTGGAGCAATCGAGCATGTATGGATCGAGCCGGGCACATTTGAAGTCGGATACGAAACGATCGACGATGATAAACCTCGGGGATTATGCGGATCCGCAATAGTTGATGTAGTTGCAGAGATGTTAAAGGCGGGATTAATAGATTCGAGTGGAAGATTCATAATGGAAAATGAGACTCCTCGATTGAGAAGAAATGGAGAGAAGGTAGAGTTCGTAATAGCTTGGAGAGACGAAGCATCAAGTGCGCATGACATAGTTATAACGCAAAACGACATAAGAGAGGTTCAGCTCGCTAAGGCAGCCATATACGCTGGCACATCGATCCTGATGAGGTTCCTAAAAATCCAGCCTAATGATATTCAAAGAATGTATCTCGCCGGGGCCTTCGGAAACTACATTGATCCACAGAACGCTAAGATTATTGGAATGTACCCTGATCTACCTCTGGAAAGAGTTAGGTTTGTGGGAAACGTTGCTGGCTCAGGCGTCCGAGCAGCTTTGCTCTCCATTGATGCTAGAGAAAAAGCTGCAAATCTCGCTAGAAAGATAGAATATGTGGAGCTTGCCGCTGACCCAGCGTTCCAAAGCGAGTTCTTAAAGGCAACGTATCTACCTCATAAGGAGTTATGGAGATTTCCAAACGTGACTGCTATGCTGAATAGAACGTTAAGATAAAGATAATAATGATGGTGGCTTCGGCGAATTATGTTTCCTATATCTTTCGATGTTTTCTGATGGTCTCAAGCAGTGTCTGTATATTCTCTTTAGGAGTTCCGGGAACTATATAGTTTGAAACTCCGACTATGATGCCCCTGCTTCTCTTTGCTTCCTTAAGGCAGGAAAGAACTTCGGCTTTCACTTCTTCTCTGCTACCATAATGTAAGGTGTGAGAGCTAATATTCCCGATCAGTACGAGATGAGGAAATCGTTCTCTAAGTTTTCTAAGGTTCATCCCGGCTCTTCGATCGATCTCGAAGTAGCCGTCGATCCCAGATTTCCCGAATAAATCGTCGGCAACCGGCCAAAGATTTCCATCGCTGGCATAGAGATAGTACACGCCGCATTTGTGGCATTCCTCGGCGACTCTCTGTATTCTTGGAAGCACGAGCTCACGGAAGATCTTAGGCGGCAGACAGGGCCCTCTGTTATCGGCAAAGTCTACTCCTCCAAAGAGCAGTTTTGCTCCAGCCTCCGCGAGGTACCTTATTTGCTTCACAGCCATTTCAGCTTGAATATCTAAATAGCGGGCTGCTAAGTCTTGTCTCCGCAACGCAGCCATAAGCCATATAGGATCCCTTGTAGTTAAGCCTATTCCCACAGATCCTCCGTTCACCCGTATGGCATATTCTTCACCGTACTTTTCTATCAAGCTGCGTATCTCTTGAAAATCCTCACTTCTAGGCTTGTAGTTCTCTAGTTGCTCTTCCATCCGGGCGAGCTGCTCCTCTGCCATTTTAAATCTGACGCTCAGGTTCCCTTTTTCTCTTGGAGGATTCTCTTTGATGACATTAAAGAGCTCAGAGGATGGATTATAACGTCTGATCACATATTCTCCTTTCGGATCTCCATAGAGAAAGGTATATTCGTCGATCTTCTTTGTAGGTTTTTCAGGAAGTCTCCAATAATGGAATCTTATGATATCTTGGTCTGTTGCTCTAGCTATTTCAAAGGCATCTTCAAGGGACCTCTTTAAGAAGTCGCGATGGGCTTCTTCCCCTTCCCACAGCGCTTTAGTTTCTCTCCATTGTTGTATCCCTCCGCCTACAAAGACTTCTCGACCTAAAATCTTCGAGGCAGCATCACTCGAGAAGCCAATATGATGTATTGGTACCATGTCTGGTAATTCAAACTCAAACGCGGCAAATACCCTTTCTCGAGGCGTCATGACCACTTCTAAGAAGCCTCCTTATTGAAAGGCTTCGTTTAACTAAAATTATTAATATTTTGGTCAGGGCAAGAAAGATCAAAAATTGAAGTTCATCGACATACAATTCAGCATTTGTGTGAGATTACGGTCTGTATCGTCCGTACTTTTTCGCCAATCTAACCATGTATTCATAGTTTCTGAATGGGATGTCTGGTAGTACTGAATGATCCGAGCCAATGATATATCCTCCTCCGGGACACGCGGCCTCTAGCTTAGAGATCACTTCTTCTTTTATCCCCTTTAATGTCCCAGCAAGTATTCTCTTATCTATTCCGCCAATGAATGCTAGCTTGTCTCCATATTTCTCCTTGAGTTCTTGGATATCCATTCCAGCAGATACCTCGAGCGGGTTTAGGGCCGTTACCCCGCTTCTTATAAGATCTGGAATTAAAGTCTTAATGTTGCCGTCGGAATGTAGAATGAATGGCAAACCTTCTTTCCTAAGTCTCCTTCCAATCTCTACGTATCCCGGCATAATTATCTTCCTAAATACTTCAGGGCTGAAGAAAGGTCCATGCCTATAAGCTAGGTCATCTCTCATCCATAAGCCGTCTACGCCAAGTTCTATAAGATTCTCTAAGATTTCAGAGGTGAACTTGGAGATTTTATCTATCATATATCTCACAAATCTTGGATCTTTAAGGAGTGAATGTAGCATTCTGGGAACGCCACAGAGAGATACAGAGTAAACGTATGGTCCCCTAAGACTAACCAATGTCACATGTTCTTTCTTAAGCCTCTCTATCTTAATCTTCAGATATTTTCTAAATGGAGAGTTAGATCCACAAAGTCTTCTCGGGTCATTCGCGTCCAAGTAAGGTTCAACTTTTTCCTTAAAGTCATCAAGGTTCTTAACTAGAGGTTGTATCTCAGCGTGCAGTCCTCCGCTACGGAGATAAGAGGGCATTCCGGGCCAAGAACCATCCCTGCCAACCGATCCGTATGGAGTGCCTACTATAACGCTTCTCTCGTTCAGTTTTACCGTTATACCTTCATAGCCAGGTGTTAGATCATGACAGTGCACAAAGGATAATTCAAAGCCAAAGTATTTACTGGCGTCTACCCCGCTGGGAAGGCCTTCTTTTTCCCAGCGCTTCTGCGTATCAGGCCATACAAAGTCGTGAATAGCTACTCTGTCGGGTTCTTCGAGATTGAGGATAGATAAGACTCTTTCCCTAGAATTCATCCTCTATCCTCTCAGATAGATACATCTTTTGGAATCTTTATGTCTCTTTTTAATTCATATATTTGTAGTGATTTTATTAAGTCGATCAGATCGCTGTTTCCTTAGAAAAAAAGCAACAAAACTTTAGTCTTAGAAAAGCTACAAGAAGCACGACTGGCTTCTGTAAAAGGTGGTGGAGAGTCGTTGATTAATCAGCTCAATATAATTGTTCTTTTAAAGCAGGTTCCAGATATCGAGAAGGTAAAGTTTGACTTTAAAACCGGTAGGATTGATAGAAGCTCTGCGGAGGCAGTGATCAACCCCTTCGATCTAAATGCTTTGGAGGCCGCGGTTGAGATAAAAGAGAAGGTTGGAGCGAGAATAACAGCGATAAGCATGGGTCCGAAAACCGCTGAGGCGTCTCTGAGAGATGCTATTGCGAGGGGCGCTGATAATGCTATTTTATTAACAGACAAGCGTTTCGCCGGAGCCGATACTCTGGCAACATCATACACGCTTGCCTGCGCCATCAGAAAAGTCGGCTCATATGATTTGGTAATATGCGGGGAGAAGACGATAGATGGAGATACGGCGCAGGTCGGTCCAGAAGTTGCTGAGTTTCTCGGAGTTCCACACGTAGCCTACGTGGAGGAGATACGCGAAGTTAAGCGGGATAGGATACTTGTAAAATCTAAGATGGGAAGAAACTATTACATTATCGAATTGAAGTTTCCAGGACTAATAACAGTTACAAAAGATGTGAATACTCCTCGTCTCCCATCTCTTAAGGATAAGATTCGGTCAAGAAAAGCTGAAATAACTGTTTGGAATGCTGATTCGTTCTCAGACTTAGCTGATGAAAGATACTTCGGCGCCGCTGGTTCTCCCACAACCGTTGCCAAGGTATATGTTCCTAAAGCCGAGAGGAGGAAGGGTAAAATCTTCCGCGGCGACTTAGAGAGAGCCGCTAAGGAAATCGCGACTGTTCTCAGAGAGGCGCATGTGATCAGGTGAGTCGGCATGAAGAGGCATGGTGATGTTCTAGTATTCGCCGAGAATAACGACGGCAAAGTTCATCCAGTCTCGTATGAGCTCCTTGGGAAAGGGAGGGAGCTAGCGGACAGTTTAGGAGTAGACCTAAATGCGGTACTTCTCGGATGGAGGATGGAAGATGAAGCCTTTGAGCTAATCTATCGGGGAGCAGACAAAGTCTTTCTATATGATCATCCAAGCCTGGAAGAGTTTGATGTGATAAGATATACGCGTAATATAGTCAAGATGGTGAGAGAGACCAAGCCTGACATATTCTTAGTGGGCGCGACGCGCATCGGTAGAACTCTAGCGCCTAGAATAGCGGCGGCTCTGAGAACCGGCCTCACAGCTGACTGTGTAGATCTAAAGCTAGATGAGGAAGGAAACCTAGTCCAGGTTAGGCCTGCATTCAGCGGAAACATAATGGCTCAGATAGTGACTAAGACTAGGCCTCAGATGGCGACTGTTAGATACAAAGTGATGAAGATGCCTGAGAGAGATGCGGGAAGAGAGGGTGAAATAATTAGGACGAAGGTTGATGTTATCGAGGAGACGGGCATGAGAATAGTCGAGAAGACGCGTGCTGATGAGGTTGAGATAGCTGAGGCAGATGTTATAGTCTCTGGGGGACGGGGGCTTAAGAGGCCTGAGGACTTCAGCCTCCTTGAGGAACTCGCCAGCCTTCTAGGAGGAGTTGTCGGCTCAAGCAGACCCCTTGTAGATGCCGGCTGGATAAGCAAGGATCACCAAGTTGGGTTCAGCGGAAACACGGTTAAGCCAAGGGTTTATATAGCCTGCGGGATCTCCGGCTCCCCGCAGCATCTTTTCGGAATGAGGGACTCGGATATAATAATAGCTGTCAACAAGGATCCTACCGCTCCCATATTTAATGTTTCGGATTATGGGGTTGTGGGTGACCTTTATGAGTTCATACCATTATTGATACGTGAAGTTAAGCGTTTGATTGGGGGAGGGCAGGAGTGAGGATAAGCATTAAGGAGGTTACTGAGGGGCTTAAGAGCATAGTTGGGGAAGAATGGGTCATCACCGAACGGGAATCCATGGAAGGATACTTGAGGGATGAAACCCCAGATGCCATAAGGCCTAAGGCTGCCGAGAACCTCGTTCTCGTGAAGCCATCCTCAACTAGAGAGGTTTCGGAGATTCTTAGATACGCGAATGAGATGCTTGTTCCGGTCTTTCCAGTCGGCGGGAGAACAGGCCTAGTAGGCGGATGCGTGCCAATAGAGGATGGAATAATCCTCTCACTTGAGAGGATGAACAAGATAGAGGTTGATGTTGAAAACTTGATGGCCGTAGCAGAGGCTGGAGCCACATTAGGCGATCTCATTAAGGCGGCTGATGAAGCTGGCTTATTCTTTCCGCTACATCCTGGTGATGAAGGGGCGCAGATAGGCGGGTTAATCGCCACCAACGCCGGAGGGGTCAGAGCGGTCAAATATGGCGTAATGAGAAACTACGTGAAAGGAGTCGAGATAATCCTTCCGACAGGCGAGATTCTTAATCTTGGAGGTATGCTTATTAAGAACAATATGGGCTACGACCTCATGCACCTAATAATAGGAAGCGAGGGAACACTCTGTGTGGTGACTAAGGCGATATTGAAACTTTATCCGAGAAGCAGATATTCAGTAACGCTGATCCTTCCCTTTAATAAACGGGAAGACGCCATACGAGCGGTCCCAGAGATTCTGAGGTCGGGCGTGACCCCTCTGGCAATCGAGTATGTTGGGCTGAAGGAGCTGAACGCCGCGGCTAACCACCTAGGTGAGGAGTGGCCAGTACAGAGCGGAGATGCACAGTTGCTCATAATACTCTCCGGCTCGAGCGAGGATGAAGTATACTCAGCATGTGAGAGAATCTCTGAAGTTGCCGAGAAGAATAATGCCGGGGAGGCTCTGATCGCCGAGACCCATGATGAGCAGGAGAGGATCCTAAAGGTTAGAAGCAACATATACACGGCTCTGAAAAGGGATATGGTTGACATATTGGACGCTACGGTTCCGATGAGTAGACTTTTAGACCTCATGATAAAGATAGATGAGCTATCTAAGAGGTATGGAGCCTACCTGCCAGTCTACGGTCACGCCGGAGACGGAAACCTCCATGTGCACGTGATGAAGGAGAACGGGGAAGTTCCCAGCTATGCTGATGACTTGAAGGGGGAGATCTACGAGGCCACCGTTAGCCTCGGAGGGGTTATAACGGGCGAGCATGGCGTGGGAAGGCTGAGAATTAAAGAGTTCCATAGGTTCCTATCGGAGAAGGAGAGAAATCTAATGAGAGAGATTAAACGCGTATTCGACCCAAACAACATACTAAACCCCGGAAAAATCTTCCCCTAAAATAATTAAGTTGCCGTTTCTCTTCGTTTCCCACATCTGAGAAGCCGCAAGCTTATTCCAAATGAATTTTGAATGATCCCCGAAATCCGGCTCAAAAGCTTTTTCTCTCATATCCATATTCAAAGGATAGAGAAATTTCCGTACGTTCGAATCGATATGTTGCTTTTACAAACTTTATATAGAATTTTTCGCAGCAGCGCACCATATTCCTTCAAGCAATATCCTTAAGTACCGAGGGATTATTAGGATTTACTTCCTTATGGAAAGCCCGCTGAAGAAGCAACTGATAAATCGGGTTATCCTTAGCGTCTAGTCAAGTGATGGATATGATAGAGTCCATGACTGTAGGCGTCCTCGCAACGAATTGCTATCTTCTTCTATGCGATAATACCCATGAATCTCTCATTATAGATCCCGGATTCTCCGTTGAAGAAGCGAATGCCGTCTTGGAGAAGATACGGCGAAGCCGGGCTAAGGTGAAATATATAGTTAACACGCATGGACACTTCGACCACATAAGCGGAAATAGTCTTCTCAAAGACGCTCTGAAGGCTGAGATCCTTATACATAAAGACGACGCGTGCATGCTCACAGATCCGCATAGAAACCTATCGTACATGCTTGGCCTTGCCATCTCATCTCCGAAGCCTGACAGACTGCTTGAGGATGGCGAAAAGATAGAAGTCGGAGAATTACAGCTCATAGTAATGCATACCCCTGGACATACAGAAGGAAGTATCTCCCTATATTGGGAGGCGGAAAATGCAGTATTCACTGGCGACACGCTCTTCGCAGGCTCCGTTGGGAGAACCGATCTCCCTGGAGCCTCCCTACAAAAACTCCTAAAATCATTGAATGATAGACTCCTAAAGCTCCCAGACGAAACCATAGTTTATCCAGGCCACGGCGGAAAGACAACTATCGGCAGAGAAAGAAGAACAAATCCATTTCTCAACTTATAAAGCCTCACATTAGAGATAAATTCTCAAGCAGAGTACTAAGATTCAGTCCATCTCCAGAAGAATAACCAGCACTAGATTAATCCATAGCATAAAAGAGACCAAAAAAGTGGAGAGCCGTTGGAGATCGGCAGCGGGACATAAATTGAGTTTTGACGATAACCTTTCTTCAAGCGA
>JAGGZB010000155.1 GCA_021162225.1 Candidatus Bathyarchaeota archaeon
ACAAAGATGGGTAAGGGTCCAAGCCTCGTCACATTTGATAGAAGCATGATCCCAAATCAGCCGTTTAAAGAGTTCGTGATAGAAACAGCCAAGGAGATAGGTGTTCCGCTTCAACTCTCGCAGATTGTCGGCGGAGCTACGGATGCTGGGAAGATCCATTTAAATAGAATCGGATGTCCCAGCGTAGTAATAGGTGTTCCTACAAGACATATTCACAGCCACGTTGGACTCCTAAGTCTTGAAGACGCCGAGAACGCAGTTAAGCTGGTGATTGAGCTAATAAAGAGACTCGATAAGGAAAGAGTTGAGAGTTTCACCATGGTTTAGCCCGCCCCACAATCAACATCGTTAACATTTTGGACAAAATGAGAATGCTATTTTAGGAAGAGTGGAGACTTGAATTTTAAAGAGAGGATTAGAAGCGGAGAGATCCTGTTAGGTACCGTCATAAGCACTCCGGAGCCAGACATCGCTGAGTTCATGAGCACCTTAGGCTTCGACTGGTTCTGGATAGATATGGAGCACTGCCCCCTCGATATTAAAGATGTTCAGACGATAATTCAAGCTGCTGGAAGATCAGACGTCACGCCGATAGTTAGGGTTCCATGGAATGATCCCGTATACATAAAGAGAGCCTTGGATGTAGGAGCTGCAGGCGTAATAGTTCCATGGGTTAATAATGGAAGAGAGGCTGAAGCCGCCGTTAAGGCGTGCATGTACCCTCCCGAGGGCATTAGAGGATGCGGGCCTAGAAGACCCGTATGGTATGAGGATTTCAGAAGATACATGGATGAAGCGAATAGCAGAGTTATAGTAATCGTTCAAATAGAGACTGAGGAAGCCATAAGAAACTTGGACGAGATACTCTCAGTTCCAGGAGTCGACGGAACAATGATAGGTCCCTCAGACCTGTCAGCCTCGCTTGGATATCGGGGAGATCCAGATAGCCGGGAGGTTCAGAGAGTGATAAGAAGCGTTGCTGAGGCTCATAAAGGAACGAATGTATGTCCAGGGATAGCGTCCAATCCGAGAGATGCTGAGAAGCATATAGAAATGGGGTTTAGACTAGTGAATGTTGGGAGCGATATAGGTTTCATGGGAATGGCTGCGAGGGAAACATTGAAGAGGCTGAGGAGATTCCTTAAACGTATATGAGTAATCATTAACTAAGAAGGCTGTCGAAACTGGCTTTTTCTAAAAAAATAGAAGGAGTTGGATGGTTTTGCCTATTCACGCTACGCCGTTACTGAGGTCTCTATATTGCATTCCACGTAGTATTGGGCATTCTCCGTAAAGACGGTTATGCCGACCGTTGTGCCTACGTCATTCAAGCCTATACTGTCGGGATCCTTGATGTATACGACCATAGTGTCCCCTGATGCCAATGGAAGATCGCCGCTCGCGGCTGAAAAGCTTCCCGCAGCCTCTCCAGTCGCGTAGGTGAATGATGACCAATCATGCCCACTAGTAGCGGGAGGATTAAGAGACGCTGTGAAGGAGGATGACCTCCTAAGATAGTGAACGCTAGACCAAGAGGCTTCAACGCCTCTGACCTGTATCTTGTCTATGATGACGTCTCTTCCTCCAACGTTGTCTATTGAGAAAGCAGCGTAAGCGGTTCCATTAGCGAATACCCAGATTCTCTGTTTGGTGATTCGCAGATCCTCCTGCTGCGTTCGCGTCGATGTAATATTCACAGCGTACATTGTGACGACTCCGGCCAAAAGAACGGAGACGACGAGGATTATCAGCGTCGTAACTACTGTGCTGAGCGCCTTTTCATTGCCTATTCGAAGATTCATTCCTCTCTCACTGGAGAGAGAATCAAGTCTAAAACTGGATATCTTGATTTGTGCGTATACCCTCTACACAGACACTAAAATGGACTACTCTACTGGATCTCTGAAACGGATGATCCGAATAGACTCTCGGTCTGAACTCTACGTCCTAGAAGAAGATGCAAATGAATATTAATGGTTTCTGAAGAAAAAGAACATGTTCTAAACATAGATTTCATCTTTAACTGTATTCAGGCATGGATGAGGCTTCTAAATTCAGAAAAGAGATTCTCAGAGAGTCTATTATGTCCTTCTGGTTTGTCCATAAAGCCCGTTTCCCCTCTCTCCCATTCTCACTCTCCAAGAAGAGTAGAAGCCTCTTCTCCGATAGTATAAAGCTGGGCATATGCTCAACATCTATGAATATGCTGTTCTTTTTTAGTCCGAGCTTCTTAATTATATATGTGCTCCTAAGAGATGAGTCCGTAACAAGCCTAACCTTAACTTTCTTTGCTCTTTCAGAAAGGTCATCCATAACCCCCGAGTAGAAGAGCTGGAGGAGGTTCTCATTAGAAGCAACTATTAGAATCTCATCCTCCGCGTTCTCTATGATCTCGCCGGCCTTAATACATATTTGATTCCTTCCCCTCAAGACTTGTATGAACTCGCCGAGCGATTCTTCCTCCTCGACCGGAACGGTCATTGAGTTCCACCTCTCGATTATCTTCCGCTTCTCCTCCTCCAGCCTCTTTATCTTCTGCCTTTCCTTCTGAACAAGGTTTTCAAGAGCTTTATCGATGGGAACAGCGGCGAACTTAATGGGCTTATCAAGTATGCGGTAGGCGAGTCCCCTCTCCTCAAGTCTCTTAAGGATCTTGTACGTCTCGGTTCTGTGAAGTGAGAGAGCCTTAGAGATCTTGTGGGCTTTCTGCTCGCCATACTTTGCGAGGTACGTGAAGACCCTAGCTTCGTTTTTTGAAAGTCCAAAATTTATCAGCGCCTTGCATACTTCCTTGAAGTCGGAGGATTCTTCAATCCCAATCTTGAAGGCTTCCACGTTTCTCAGAATAGTTTTTCCCTTACCTGCATGAACTATTTCAGCAAGTACTCCGTCCTTTTCGCCGAGCAGATGCTCTATCATCGTCAATCCTGAGAACTCCACTCTGCCTTCGCTTAGCATGGAGCTATTCGCCTATTCATTATTAAATGAGTTGTGAAAAGGAGATTCGAACGCTAGATTCAGACCTTTCCGTCCGCCTCCGCCGGCTTCATCTCCTCTCCAGTCTTCTTAATCGATAGGAAGAGAAAATCTGGAGGTGGGTGAGGAGCATTCATAACTCCGGAGAGGAGAAAGATGGAGATGAAGATGCGTTGATAAATCCTCTTAAGCAGATATGGAACCTTAGTCTCCGGGTCAACCTCGAGGAGCCTATCTATATCCTCACTTTTCCCATAAACCTTAGCCACTCCATTAACGTCGAATCTCACAATGCTCGGCTTAGTCTCCATCGCGATCGCAAACTTGAATGCGGCTTCGTCAACTCCTCTCTCTATCTCCTCCAGCTTCACGTTGACGTCGAACGTCGGCTCCAAATCATCCCTCTGAGTCTCGCTGGTTAGGGCTCCCGCTAAGTTAAAGAGTTTAACGTCTACCCTCACTTCATCAGAGCTCATCAGCGATTCTCCCTTGTTGATAAGATTCTCCTCAGCCGCTCATTTCCGAGTAGGGAATGAGTTTCTTCTGCCAATTTCCTTTTTGTGTGTGATGCTGCGCTACACACGAGTGTTTAAAGACTCATCATAAGGATTGATATCTGAGGGGCTTCTATAAAATGCAGTCCGGCAATAACGAGGCCAAAGTTTCCTATGGAAGCCATAGCATCAAGAAGGAGATCCCGGATAGAAAGTACGTTGAGGAACGTATTAAGACGAAGATAGGAAATTCGAAGTTGAATCTTCTGATAAAGAAGACGAAGAGGAGATCGGAGCTCCTCAAAAAGTATGGCATAGAAAAGTATGATCTTCACCCGGGATATGAATTCCCAGAATCTGTTAGGGATATGATCCCTCGGAACGTTCCGGAATACATCACTCCTCCCGGAAAGAATTACGTGAAGCAGATCGTTCGGGCTCTCTACTACTTCAAACAATGCGCCCTGATAGGGCCGAGCGGGACGGGGAAGACGCATATAGTCTATTTCATCGCTGAGCTCACAGAGATGCCCATTTGGGAGGTAAACTGCGGACTGCAGACTTCAACATATGATCTTTTCGGGAGATACATAGGACTTGGAAAAGAAAACTGGATAGATGGGCAGATAATAA
>JAGGZB010000008.1 GCA_021162225.1 Candidatus Bathyarchaeota archaeon
CCTGCATACTCTTACCCACGATACCAGCATATAGGAAGATCAATAAGCTGGATATGGGAACGGCTGACAAAATGGCAGTTGCGGCGTTGGGTGTCTTTGACCAATCTTCAAGAGAAAGTGTAGACTATGCGGAGGTGAACTTTATACTTGTCGAGATGGGATTCGGATATAATGCGGTCATAGCTATCGATGGAGGAAGAATAGTCGACGCTGTTGGAGGAACGCTATTCCAGACCAGCTTCTTATCGATGGGTGCTGTAGATGGAGAGATAGCCGTTATGGGACGTGAATGGGTCAGAAGCGACGTTTTCCATGGAGGCGTGGCTGATATATGCGGCACGCTAAGTCTAGACGAGGCTGTAGATGGATATGAACGGTTTGAGGAACCATACTATTCAGCCATGGAATCCATGCTTGAAGGCTTGGAAAAAACCGTTAGAAGCCTAACCTCGTCCATTAAAGAACCGAGGGAGATACTCTTGTCAGGCAGATACGCCAGACATGAAAGATTAAGAAATCTTGTATGCGAAAGACTGGGGGAAATAGCTCCCGTGAGACAGCTTAACAATCTTCCAGGAGCGAAGATCTCTAAGGAAGCGGCTCAAGGATACGCCATAATCGGCGAGGGAATAGCTGGAGGGGTATTTAGCGATCTGATTAAGCATATGCGCATAGATGAAGCCCGTGGCACGGTGCTTAACTGGGTTTTTCATCCTAGATTGAAGAATGCTAAAGAGAAACTTCTTAAAACATACATCGAAACTGTCAGAGAGCCCAAGCTCTAAATTTTCATTAAGACCTTAAGTTTTCTGATTAATTCTTCACTACTCTCTACAATATAGATGCCACTAACTCTCCTAAGTTCGGCTAGATTCTTTAAATCCATGGGGCTCGGAGAAATCCTAACTTTTTCCCAGCATCGAATCGCTCCATACTTACATGATTCCTCGCATGCGCCACATCCCCTACACTTGTTATAATCAATCCTAACGTCTCCGTTCGGGAGAGTGTATATGGCCTCATAGGGACAATCATCCAAGCAAATTAAACAACGCGTACATTTATGCTCATTTATCAAGCATGGGAGAGCGGCGAGACCTACGGTACAGTCCGCTGGGAGAATTATCAAGGGAGTTTTAGACTTGAGCGCTTGATTCGCCGCAATCGTTGGTAGAGTGTCAGATATTCCGTATGTGATCTTCGCAACCGTGTTAGATGAAGCTGGAGCGATAACGACTACATCATAACGGTGTAGACTGATCCTTCCGCCTAATGGAACGCCATCTCGGGTAATTCCGCTCCAAGAAACGTCACGGTATATACCTCCATACTTGTCACTTGAAACGACTTCTCTGAGCCTGTCCAGTACGCCATAAATTCGGGCTACTTCCTCGCCTGCTTTTGATAAGGCTACTCCAACATCCACGTCGGGATGCTCCCTCCTAAACTTCAAAAATGCTTCGAACACGTTACGTAGTTTACCGCCAGCGCCCGTAATACACCACAGTACTCTGCTCAAAGATTACACCTCAGCACGTCGCCTAGATCGTCCGGTCGTATTCTTTTAACATTTTGCGGAGCATTTCCTGATAACGTATATACCTTAAGGTCAGACACGGTTGCAATCCAAGAAATAAGGTTGTAGGCGATTTCGAGCTTCTTCAACTTATCACTCCAAGCAACTATATCATGTCTAAGCCAGGGCTTAGAATGTCTACCAACAATTCGGCCAAAATCCATGCCGACCAGAATTACTTTTTCCGCCCCATAACTAGAAGCAATAAAGACTGCTCTATCCCCATCGGTGAATCCACCGAAGTTCTGCAGAGGCTCCACAGGCTCAACTTGCGTGGTTCCAATAATGAGATCAGTTACGGATGTTATTTCTTCAACATATCGGGATAGTTTGTCTATGTTGTCCCCATGAGCGTGTACTATGATAATTGAGCCTTTCAGAGCTGAATACATTATGGACTTCATATCACCATCTAGATCTGTAACTATCACTTGAGGGATCACATTCCTCTCTATAAGAGCTTGAGTTGCCCCGTCGGCGGCTACAAGAGTTGCCTTTCGGTGAAAATATGGGACCTTCCATAATAGGCTATCTAATGCATCATCCAAGCTTGGACCAGCTCCAAAGATTAGGACATTTTTTCCATAAAAAAGATCTCGAAGCTGATTTAGTGGAGGCTTCATCTGTTTAGCTTTGAGGATATGTGCGAGCATTCTGGTCGCTTCTCTATCACGTGCAATATCGTAGCTCATAATCTCGGAGATTTCTAGGTACTTCTCAAGCCATATCTTTAGAGGAATCAAAGAGTGTCGTCTCCACTACTTAAGACAAGTTCTTCGCCTTTTGCATCTCCTAATCATTCACTATATCTTTACGTATCTTTTATAATAAATTGGAGATAAACCTACAGTCAGCGTAGTGATATCCTTGAACATGCAGTTGAGAGACTTGGGCTTTTCAAAATCAACATATAGCGAGATAATCCTAACCATTAGACACGGTGATGCCGTTAATGTGGCTCCTATGGGTGTTCTCTTAGAGGATGATAAACGGCTATCTTTGAGAGTCTACAAAGAACAGAGAACATGCGAGCTTATTGAAAAGGGAGCGGTAGACTGCGTGTTAAACATTACTTGTAACTCCACGCTCTTTTACGATGCAGTTCTTAACAAGAGCGAGATTTCTTACTGCCCATCTGAAACTGTTTCGTCTCCAAGAGTGAGAGGATGCGATGCATATGTAGAATGCCTAATCATACATGTGAAGGACTGCGGAGAATATGTCAGGGTTCTTCTGAAGCCTCAGCTTATAAAGGTTTCCCGGAGGATGGCGAAGGCACATAATCGAGCGGAGCCAGCAGTGATAGAAGCCTTAGTATGTTTTACCAAGATTCTTCATCTGATAAAAAGTAATGTCGAAATGGCTGAAGGCCTCAAGGAGAGAATAAAAATCTTTAGAGAAATAGTCTATCACAGTACCCGAAGCAAGAAGCTACGGATGATGATGACTGAAATACTTGATAGAGCAGAGGAAGTGATCAGAGAAAAGAAAGCAATAGATAAGCATTAGGCTGGGGGCTGCTGGTTGAATCTTAAAGAATTAATCGAGCACATTAAGGTATCGGCTCAGCTTGCTGCTGTATTAGAGGCAAGCGGATGGCCAAAGCCTGGAAATGTCCATAGAACCGTGAATCATCCCGATACTCGCTACGAGCATTTCCTAGCGGGCTCTATAGTATTGGGCTCTCCGATCGGGGAAGCTGCCTTGAGAGGGGCTATGGTAGCTCGGGGCATATTGGAGATCTCAAAGATAGGCGTTGGGAGAATAGTGAGAAAAGCTGTTCAAGCAGTATCTAAATCTCATAACGGCGGCAACACGCATTTAGGCATCTGCCTTCTCTTCGTTCCATTAGCGGCAGCTGCAGCTAAGACTTACATTGAAAAGGAAAGAATTGAGCCGAATGATCTGAGGAGAAACGTCGGTAAGATTATGCGGTTTACGACGCCTATGGATGCTGTTGAAGTTTACAGGGCGATATCTCTCGTAGGCTCTCCGCATGTGCTGGGTAGGATGAGGAATGATGAGGTGCCAGACCTGTACGATAAGCGAGCGAGAAAGAGGATTCTGGAGGAGGAGGAGATCTCACTCTTCAAAGTTATGGAGGAGGCTGCTTCATATGATACTATTGCGAAGGAGCTAGTAACGGCCATGAGAATCTCCTTTAACATAGGATATATGGAGCTCATCGAAACTTTCGAATCAACAAATGACATAAACACGGCAACCGTACACACATTTCTTAAGATTCTTTCAAAAGTTCCTGACACGCTTATCGCGAGGAAAGTAGGTCTCAGAAAAGTCAGTGACATAAGAAAAGCGGTTAAGATAGGCTTAAGGGAAACACAATGGATATCAGAGATGGCTGAGAAATGTCTTGACATGGGAGGATTGACAACAAGAGAGGGAACAAATCTGATATGGGAATTTGAC
>JAGGZB010000072.1 GCA_021162225.1 Candidatus Bathyarchaeota archaeon
CTTCATAAGCCTTAGAGGAAGCCCTTGCTGAAAGGGGAGGTAACCTAGGAACCTACGGTTTCTGGTGGTGGACCGGGGGGGATTTGAACCCCCGACCTCCTGAGTGCAAGTCAGGCGTTCATTCCAGGCTGAACTACCGGCCCATAATGGAGATTCTCTGGATTATTCTCATGAAATTGTATTAAATTAATGTTTCCGCCTATTTCCATCGCGGATATCCATCTTTGCTAGATTATGCGGCCGCAGAGTAATTGGATAAATGATTTATCCAGATTGTATGCGCCAATACCCTATTTCAGATACTCTTGAAGATCACATCTACATGATTATATAGGAAGAGCCTACTGGGACTTGTTATTCGCTTATGAAGGCTCGGTCTTGTATTCTATCTTTGAGTTTAATAGCTCTATTAGATCGTTCGCCTTCACCCTGCCTATTCTCGCCGGCTTCCCATCTTTTGTTGGGCGTAGCTTCTTCACAAGCTCATAGGGCGGCTCTATCCAGAACGGCTTGATCTCATCGATTCTCTCGAGCGCCCTCCTCGCCTTCTCCTTTATCAATTCACGGGCTTTCCGCGGATGCAAGTGTATGGCTGCGCCGTTGAAGAGCTTATTCTCCTCACGTGTCAGCCCGGAGGCTGATCCGCGCTTAATTCCCTCCTTAACCGGGGCTGTCTCTATATTCGGGACGAGGCTTAGAGCTTCTTCACAGGCAGCCTTGTCCCCGCTGACCAGGATTGTTGGAACTCCAAAGTAGGCGGCGAAGAGCATGTTACAGCCGAGCTCTCCAAGCGAGATGCCATTTATCGTTAAGTCCTCAACCTCGAAGGATCCGGTATGGCATAGATGTCCACCGTCAGTATTCGCTTTCGCATGCTGCCCTATTATAACGGCGGCGTCGAATGTCTCATCGCATCCGAAAGGATAACTTATCGGCCTCCCGGCCAGAAGCTTGGCGGATGGATGAAGCAGTAAGGGGTTTATTCCACCATATCCATGCCCATCGGCCACAAGGAACTCGTCGCCTCCAGCTTCAATCAGCCCTTCAATGGCCGCGTTAACCTCCATCGTAAGAAGTTCTCTAGCAACCTCGTAGTATCTACCTTCAGGCGTGCAGTAATCATCAAAGTTTATGACCCCTGCAACTCCTTCAAGATCAGTCACTATGTAAATCTTCACTTCAGCATCCTCCAGAACGGAATCTTTCAGAGGCTCTTAAACAATTTTCGCATATATGGCTACTGGAGGCTTGGCAAATACTCTTTCTCAGCCTCGTAAAGCTCTCTGAACATCCTCCTTATCTCGTCAAGCGAGCAGACAGCTGACGTTAATGGATCAAGCATTAAAGCCTGCTCCGCCATCTCATAGCTATTGTTCATTATTGCCCTAACAGTCATGTCATAGACGGCCATGTTTGATCGGCATAGAGCCGCGAGCTGAGGCGGCAACTCTCCGAAATAGATCGGCTGGATACCATTCTTGTCGACCAAGCAGGCAACTTCAACGACTTCATTCTGCGGCAGATTAGTTATCAAACCCGTGTTTAGCACATTCCCATAGATCACCTGCTTCTTATCGAAGATTATTCCCTCGATGATCTGAGAGGCATACTCGACGCTCCTCTTTAGGTCGGGTTCCTCCTCTCCTCTTATTATCCTCTTCCTCCTTTCGTCCAGAGCCTTTCTCCACTTTGGCCAGTTCTTCGCGTAGAATCCACTCTCGCCCAAGTATCCTTCTCTGCAGTACTTCCTTATCAGATCCGGCCTCTTCCTGAAGTATGGAATGTACTCAGACATGTGGCCGCTTGACTCAGTTACGAAGTACCCGAAGTGAAACATAATCTCGAACCTAACTGGATCCTTCTCATATAACTCTCTGTCTTCCCGAGCCTTTCTCTTTAGGACAGGATACATATCCTCACCTCTATATGTTAGCTCTGTAAACCATGACATGTGATTGATTCCGGCGCATCGCCACCTGAGCTCCTCGTATGGAACCTCTAAGTACTCAGCTAGTCTCATCGATGTTCCCTGTACACTGTGGCAGAGGCCTACAGCCTTCATCTTTGAGGCCCTAAACGTTGCAAGCATCATCATCGACATGGGATTCGTATAATTCAATATGTACGCGTCTGGACAGAGCTCCTCAGCATCCCTGAGTATCTCAAGCCACACCGGAATAGTCCTTAAGGCCTTCATTATTCCCCCAGGCCCAACGGTATCTCCTATGCATTGATCAACGCCATACTTAAGCGGAATCTCATAGTCGTATCTAACCGTTTGTAAACCGCTAACCTCAATCGTGTTTATGATGAAATCTGAGTCCTCCATGACCTCTCTCCTATCAGTCGAGGATATTATCCTCCAGTTCCTATTCAACTTCTTATTGATTATCTCCGTTGTTTTCCTCGAAAGCTCAAGCCTCTCAGGATCGATGTCAACAAGGCAAAGCTCCCCCTCGTCAAGACCTGGAATCAGAAAGATATCCTTGCTCAGAACAGGGGCAAAAGCGCTTCCAGCCCCAAGATAAGTTATCTTAACCATACAAAACCCTCGAAGAAAGAATCCCCAAAGAAATATAAGAGTATTCTCCAACAGCAGCAAAGAATATCGGATCTACACCGGTATAAACCACACCGCTAGATGAAAAACACGGCCACAAACCAGATGGGTTTTATGTCCCTTTATGAACTTTAATAAGAAATTTTTACAAACCGAAAAAGAAATGAGTTTAAGGCTTGATTCTGCATTGGAGGCCGCCGCCGGGATTTGAACCCGGCCTCCAGGCTCCACAGGCCTGTACGCTACCAGACTACGTTACGGCGGCCTTTATCGTTTAGGTTTTATATCTGTGACATTTATATAGGTTTGGCGGTTCGGATGAAGGATCTCTCCCCCGAGGAGTTAGAGGCTTATCTTAAGGGGAAGACTCTTCTCGTATACTGGTTTATGCTTAGGTCTCCTGAGTCGCCAGTTGGGGTTCGTGAGATTCAGAGGAAGCTCGGCTTCTCAAGCCCAAGCGTTGCCGCTCATCACTTGGACAAGCTTCTCTCACTAGGCCTTGTTGAGAAATCTATTAGGGGAGAGTATTATCTTAAGAGAGAAGTGAAGGTTGGAGTTTTAAGGTTCTTCACTAGACTCGGAAAGTTTATGGTTCCGCGTTTCATCTTCTACTCTGTCTGGTTCTCAACGATGCTCGCCGTCTATATTCTCCTTTACGGGATGAACCTTTCCCTTCACAATATTATAGCGTTAATCTTCGGTTTCTTAGCCTGCGTGATCTTCTGGTATGAGACTATACGGCTCTGGAGGCAGAAGCCTATTTAGTCTGGATTCGCCTGGGAAACGCTTAAATTAATCTCCTTCTTGTTAAGAGGTGTTTCGCCGGGGATGCTGGTCATGAAAAAGGTTAGGATGGGAGTAATAGGTGTAAAGGGCGTCGGCAGAATACACGTCGAGGCTATAGTCTCATCGGAGAAGACTGAACTTCGTGCAGTAGCGGATATAAACGAGGAGGTAGGGAAGACCGTTGCCTCAAATTACGGGGCGGAGTGGTACAAGAACTATGAGGAGATGCTTGAGCTTAAGGATCTCGACGCCGTCTCTATCTGCACGCCTCACTTCCTCCACTGCCAGATGGCTCTTAAAGCTCTAGATTACGGCAAACACGTGCTTGTTGAGAAGCCCATGGCTATATCCGTAAGCGAAGCCGACGAGATGATTCAGAAATCTAAGGAGAAGGGACTTAAGCTCGCTGTGGTCTTTAATAACAGGATGAACCCGATTAATCAGGAGATTAAAAGGATAATAGATTCTGGAGAAATTGGAGAAGTATACCGAGCGTGTATAGAGACTTGCAGCTTCAGAACGCAGACATACTATAACCGTGACGCTTGGCGGGGAAAATGGGCAACTGAGGGGGGAGGAGTCTTAATAAATCAATCTATCCATGACATCGATCTCTTCCAATGGTTCCTTGGAAGACCAGTTAAGGTTTTAGGGCAGATAGGCACGATGTACCACGACATAGAGGTTGAAGACTTAGCAAGCGCGGTGGTATTGTTTAAGAATGGAGCTCAGGGAGTCTTCCAAGCAAGCATCATCGACCCCATAATGATTAGAAGAATTGAGATATGCGGAGAGAAAGGAAAGATCCAGATGGATGAAAATGTAAGGAAAGCCATTTTGGAGAAGACCGTTAAGGACTACATCGCCGCCGAAAGCATATGGAACGCTGGGCAAAAATATCAATGGTTCGATGTTAGAGCAGAAGAGAAGAAGAGAAGCGGTCATCAAGCGATAATCGAGGACTTCGCTGAGTCAATCCTCCTTGACAGGGAGCCCTTTATAAGCGGGGAAGAGGGAAGAGCAGCCCTAGAGATAGTTAACGCTATAATTCTCTCATCATTTAAGGGCAGAGCCGTTTCGCTCCCGATAGATAAGAGGGCGTATGACAACCTCTTGGAGAGGCTTAGAGGAGAATCTCAGGAGACGTAAAGGCCTCACTCGGTGACTGTAAGACTTAATAAAGAGAATGTTTCTCGTCTTTCTCATGAGGTACATTGCAAGAGTAGAGGTCAGCCTCAAACCTGGGCACTCAGATCCCGAAGGTGAAACTACGAAAAACTCTCTGGTAGAACTCAATTATCCGGTTAGGAATGTACGTGTCAGCAAGGTTTACACGATACTCTTAGAGGCTTCATCAGCCGAAGATGCTGAGAGGATGGTTGAGGAGATGTGTAGGAGGCTTCTAGCAAACCCGGTTAAGGATGACTATAAGATATACATAGAGGCGGCGGAATGAAGTCGCTATACTTAAGAAAAAATGTGCCCTTCGAATTCTATGAAGTGAATATTCTCGACGCCGACGATGAGGAGCTACTCAGAATAAGCGAGGAACTCGGCTTATCCCTAAACCTTCAGGAGATGAAGAAGATAAAGAAATACTTTGAGAAAAAAGGCAGAAATCCGACGGATATAGAGCTTCAGACACTCGGCCAAACATGGTCGGAACATTGCTTCCACAAGACATTCAAGGGAACCATAAGAACCTCAGAGGGAGAAGTTATCAACTCGCTTTTTAAGACGTATATAGCCAAGGCCACGGAAGAGCTGAAGAAACCTTGGTGTATCTCAATCTTCGAAGACAACGCTGGAATCATCCAGTTCGAAGATGACATAGCGGTCGCCGTTAAGGTTGAAACCCATAATCATCCATCAGCCATAGAGCCGTTCGGGGGAGCCGCCACTGGCACGGGAGGAGTAATCAGAGATGTCCTGGGAGTCTGGGCTGAGCCGATAGCATGTACTGATGTTTTAGGCTTCGGCCCTCTGGACTACGATTATAATAAGCTCCCACCAGGCATCAAGCATCCAAAGTACATATATAGAATGGTCGTTGCTGGCATAGGCCACTACGGGAATAACATGGGAATCCCCACCGTTAACGGCGCCATATACTTCGACGAGAGCTACGTTGGAAACGTCGTCGTTTACTGCGGATGCATAGGGATTCTTCCAGTGAAGAAGTACATTAAGAATGCTAAGCCAGGTCACAGAATAGTCTTGGCTGGAGGTAGAACTGGAAGGGATGGAATTCACGGTGTCACGTTTGCATCTCTAGAGCTCACGGAAGAGTCCGAGGAAGTATCGAGGCCAGCGGTTCAGATAGCGAATCCAATAGAGGAGGAGAAGCTCGCGAGGGCTATAATAAAGATAAGGGACTTGGAACTCGCATCGTCAATAACTGATCTCGGCGGAGGCGGACTTTCAAGCGCCGTCGGCGAGACAGCCCATAAGTTCGGATGTGGAGCGCGAGTTGAGCTAGGTAAAGTTCCACTTAAGCATCCACATATAGCTCCCTGGGAGATATACATATCAGAATCTCAGGAGAGAATGCTCCTTACCGTTCCAGAGGAGAATCTTGACAAAGTAATGGAGATCTTCGAGTCCGAAGAGGTTGAAGCCACCGATATAGGGGAACTAACCGATGATAGACGGCTGAGAATAACCTATCATGGATGCCTAGTTGCAGATCTAGAGATAGACTTTCTCTTCAGCCCGCCGCTTCCGCAGAGATTCGCTGAGTGGAGACAGCCTGGATATGAGGAGCCAAGGTTCAAGGAGCCGAGAAATCTAGGCGAGGTTCTCCTCAAGATTCTGTCGTCGCCGAACGTTGCAAGCAAGGAATCAGTGATCAGAACGTATGATCATGAAGTGAAAGGAAACACTGTGGTTAAGCCCCTCTGCGGAAGGCATGGAGTCCCAAGCGACGCCGCTGTCCTCAAGCCTCTGAACGATTCATGGAGAGGCCTCGTGATCTCATGCGGGATGAATCCGAAATATGGAAAGATCGACCCGTACTGGATGGCCGCATCAGCCATAGATGAGGCTCTACGCAATAACATTGCTGTCGGAGGTAGGAGAGTAGCTCTCCTAGATAATTTTGTCTGGGGCACCCCAGAAAAGCCTGATAGACTCGGGAGCCTCGTAAGAGCCTGCAAGGCATGCTACCGCTTCTCGAAGGGTTTTGGGGCCCCATTCATATCTGGGAAGGACAGTCTATACAATGAGTCGCCGCTTGGACCTGTAACTCCAACATTGCTTATTACGGCTGTAGGTGTAATTCCGGACGTTAGGAAAACAGTCACCATGGATCTGAAGAATCCGGGAAACCTCATCTATCTACTTGGAAAGACCTACCCGGAGCTTGGTGGATCAGAATATTATGGGCTTATGGGCTTTATTGGAAGATCTGTTCCTAAGGTTCGGCTTGAAGACGCGAAGAATACGATGAACCGCTTAACGAAGGCGATAGACTCGAGATGTGTTGAGTCTTGCCACGACCTCTCCGAAGGAGGGCTGGGCGTAGCCGCTGCTGAGATGGCCTTCTCCGGGGACGTCGGCGTTGAGATATGGCTCGACAAAGTTGTGGGGAGCTCCAGCCTAAGGAGGAATGACTACATTTTATTCTCGGAGTCTAATAGCCGCTTCCTCGTCGAGGTCTCAGAGAGGAATAGGGAGAGATTTGAAGAGATAATGGAAGGGTCGATTTACTCGCTGATTGGAAGAACTGTGAAGGAGAAGAACTTCGTGGTCTATGGTCTAGACGGGGAAGAGATCGTCAATTTAGGGCTTAAAGAGATGATGCATGCTTGGAAGAGGACGCTTGGAGGATGATGCATGAAGAGGGAAGACGTTAAGATCTGCATAATTAGGGTTGGCGGAACAAACTGTGACAGGGAGACTAAGAGGTCATTTGAGGATCTGGGCGTTAAGGCCGAGGTTCAGCATCTTAACAGGCTGGTTAGGAAGGATTCCCTTCAAGAATTCAGCGGCTTAGTTATACCGGGAGGCTTCTCCTTCGGGGATTATGTTAGAGCCGGGGCAATATTAGCCAAGAGCCTAACCGCTAGGTTAAGAAGGGAGCTGAAATTATTCATCGACGAGGGAAAACCCATACTGGGAATCTGCAATGGCTTCCAAGTCCTCATCGAAGCTGGTTTGCTTCCAGGCTTTAATGGAATAAGCAATTATCCAGAAGCAGCGTTGGCCACGAACATACCGATAGGATATAGGTGTATGTGGGTCTATCTGAGACATGAGAACTCCGGGAGATGCATCTTCACGCGCAAGATCCCCAAGGGAAATGTTCTGAGGATCCCCGTCGCACATGCTGAGGGAAGATTCATATTTCCGAGAGAAGAGGAGAATAAGCTCTTAGAAAAACTGTTGGATAATGATCAACTGGTCTTCAGATACTGCCTTGAGGATGGAAGCCCGGCTGAGGGTAAGTTTCCTGAGAACCCAAATGGTTCCTTCTATGACATAGCTGGTATATGTGATCCATCCGGAACTATATTTGGGTTGATGCCTCATCCGGAGAGGGCGTTCTATGGA
>JAGGZB010000028.1 GCA_021162225.1 Candidatus Bathyarchaeota archaeon
CATCTATTCCTGTGCTCAGGAGGTCGACCGTAGTAGTTACGACCGGAAAGCCCTTCTCGGAGTCCCTAAATTCCTTAAGCACTTCATGGGCATATGGTTCCTCGGTAACTATCCTCACTGCGTAGTTGCTTACTCTGAATATCGGGCCAAACCTGTTATTCAGTTCCTTAGCCACCTCTGCTGCATGGAATTGAGAGACGCAGAAGATCACAGTCTTACCCATTGGGTTTGTGCTCTCTAATATGCGGGCTAGGTGTTCGCAGATCTTCTTAGTCCTATCTGGTAGAGTTATCTCTCGTTCGAACGCCTCAACGGTGTAGTATTCCTTTAGTTCGACGCCCGGCGGGACCTCTATCTTAGCTCCCTGACTTCTTGCTTCGGTTATGGAGAGTACGCCCGCCTTGTCGATATTCGTGAACACCCTTATTATTTCACATGGCGCAAGGAAGCCGTCTTCTATCCCCTGTCTCATCGGATAGTCGTAGACCGGATCTCCGAAGTATGCGTAGGTATCTACGTTATCATCTCTCTTGGGCGTAGCTGTTAGACCTAAGTGTATAGCATCGGAGAAGTACCTTAATATGTCGTGCCATCTCTTCCATCCAGATCTGTGACACTCATCTATAATCACCATGTCGAAGAAGTCCGGATCGAAGAGTTCGTAGAACCTCTTCCCGTCCTTCTCGCTGTAAAGAGTCTGGTAGGTCGCGAAGAATATGTCCTTATGTTTTGGAACGTTCTCGCTTCCGACCAGCTCCGCTCTGGCCGTTCCGAAGGGGAAGAAGGCATCGTGGGCCTGCCTTCTAAGAAATATTCTATCGACGAGGTAAAGAATTCGTCTCACCTTCTTCGTCTTGTAAAGCTTCCAGGCTATCTGGAATGCGACATAAGTCTTTCCGCTTCCAGTCGCCATCGTCAAGAGGATTCTCTTATGTCCTTTCAAGATCGCTTCTATGGCGTTCTTAACGGCGACTTCTTGGTAATATCTTATAGGCTTGTCTGGAAACGGATAGTATGGATATGTTAGTGGATTCTCCTCCCCTTCAATAGCTTTCGTCAATCCCTTGCCTTCCACATATCTCTTCCAAAGCTCATCGGGTGTAGGAAACCTATCTAGGGTCCTCTGGATTTTTCTGAAGTCGTCATATTCCTCTATCCTATGCCCATTTGTCGAATATGCGAGGGGGACACCAAGCCTCTCCATATACTCCTTAGCTTGCTGCATTCCCGCTAGGTGAGATTTGCTTTCGGCCTCAGCTTCTATTACAGCTATAGGCACTCCGCTCTTGTCAGGGTAGTAGAGTATGTAGTCCGGCTTCCTTGGGGGTAATCTATCTCCACTTTCGTTTATGATCATGCCCTTAGTGATAAAGCGGTCTCTCTCTATCATGTTATCCTTCCATCCACTTTCGCGAAGCTTGGGATCAATCAATTGTGCTCTGGTTTCCTCTTCGTTCAGCATGATAACTACCCTCCCTCGCGTTTTTTGTTGAAGTAGACCTTAGCAGGCCCTATCCTCTTGGATCTCACGTATCCCTGATCTTCTAGGGCCTGAAGGTAGCCAGCGACGAAACTCCTGTTAACCCTAAGCTGTTTAGCAAGTTCCTTGACGCTCTGACCCGGATTCTCGTCCAGAAGTTTGAGAATTTTGGCTTTAAGCGTGTCTCCTGACGTGTAAGTCTTCATCATCACTATGGCAAGCTCATCAGCTTATTTATGTTTTCACGATTATGTTCGCTATTGATTAAACCTTAAAAGAGAGATGAGCATTACTCTCAAAATGATGGAAATTGACGTCTTCAGGATCTATCAAAGACTTGGAAATCTCTTTAGAATGAAATATAATCAAGGTAAGTTATTTGAAAGCGAGTTTGATCCAAGTGGAGTTATTAGAAGAGAGGAGGTCGTATTCTTCGAGGGGAAATTTTATTCCTACAAGAGCTTTCCTAAAGCTAGAGAAATTACCCTCAATCTAAGAGTTTTAAAGAGCATAATAACCAAACAATTCGTACTTAAGTTAAGGAATAATGGATATAGGTTTAAGGGAAAGTATACGGCATACAGAGAAGAAGTAGAACAACCCCATAGAGATGTCTTTAGCGTTTTTAAAGGATTCGAATTTAGGACAATTCTATTAAATGATCAGATCTTTCTTTGCGTAGATCCCCACATAGTTTTCAGAGTTAATTGCTCGATCGATTATCTATTAAGACAGGGATTTGATTGTGTCTTGTTAAGCGATTTTTCTGTTTCATATTCCGGGGAAGAAGGAACGAGGATAGATGGTTATTTAATAGAAACTGTTGGAGAAAGCGACGTTAGCTTTTGCCGAATAAAGAACTTCAGAGACTTTACCGAAGTAAAAATACCGGTTGATAAAGTTTTCCCTGAGCCGAGACCAGAGCTTATACAAATGATACTTGATAGAATGGGCAGAAATTTTGATGTTACATCCTTACAGAGGAAGCTTTCTTTTCTAGATAGTAAGACTGCTTCAAAGGATAGGTTAATAAGAACTTTAGAAATCGTTCAAGGGCTAAAGCAGGAAATTTTCCCTCTAGAATTTGGCGAGTTTAAAGTTGAGCTTGAAGATAATCCTGTGGTGGTGAAGCTATGAGTATAGAGCACGCATTCCTATCTGGAAGTAAAATTGAGCAGGAGCCTAACTTGTTATTTGATAAGTCGGATACTTCAGCTGTTCACCCCCAGGTTTACTGGGGTCTTAGAAAATATGGTCCTTACGATAAGGACAGATCAGTCATAAGAATCATTTTAATGTCTCCACGTAATAAGATGAACAGCCTCAAAGGAATAGTGAGGGATCTCAATAATGGAACACCTATAATGCCGGGAGGCATGAAACGATTCTTCAGATGTATCTTTGATATTGTCGATGAAGTTTATGTAGATTCCTTAGAAGTACATGCATATGAAAGTGCAAGCATTAACTTTACACGTCGTTTCGACCCAAGAGAAGTTGATGTAGTGCTGGTTTATATACCTAAGACAAGTCGGTATTTCTCAAATACGCCTTACTATCGCGTGAAGGCAATTTTAGCGTCAGAAGGCTATGCATCACAAATGGTAACTAATTCCACTTTCGATAACCTTAAGTGGTCTTATCTCAACCTAGCATCTGCCTTATTCTCAAAGGCGGGTGGAATACCTTGGGTTTTGGAAGAGGAAATGAAAAACGTAGATATTCTACTCGGAATTTCAATTTCTCATGTTATATCGAAAAAACGTAGAGCTGGTGAGCTGCCTAAATACGTAGGTTATGTTAACGTGTTTGACAATTATGGGAAATGGATGTTCTTTGAAGGAACAGCTACTCCTTATGAAAAAGAGAAGAAATTAGAGCAACTAAGAGAGCTCATCTTAAAGGCAATTCAAAGGTTTCGTGCTGAAAAGAAGATTTCACCAAGAAATATCATTATCCACTATTATAAAAGATGGGGAAGAGAAGAAAAGGCATATATTATAAAGACTCTTGAGGAACAGGTGGAGGATTTCAATGTCGGATTTGTTTCTATAGATGACTCCCATCCCTTTAGATTATACGATATAACGACGAACGACGGCAGTTTCCCAAGGGGTTACTATGTTTACTTGAGCAAAGACGAGATGTTGATGTCAACAACAGGTCATACTCCTATAGCTGCTCGAAGAATGGGTACGCCCAAGTTGTTACATATAAGACTTGAACAATATCCTTCAAGCTTTATGAATATCGATGATGTAGCATTACAGATCCTTTCGCTTACGAAGTTAGACTGGGCAACGGCTATGCCCTTTGTGAGAGAGCCGGTTACTCTTCAATTTTCAAGGGAAATAGCTTATCTTACAGCAGTTATATCTGCGCAAGAGTGGCAATCGATCACCAGACCTGAAGTGAATGTTATATTGAGTAGAAGACCGTGGTTTATATGAGGGATGAGAATGATCGCTGTGAATAATGTTGAAAGAAAGTTAAGAGAGCTTATTAACAGAGATCTCGAAGTTAGCTTTGAAAAAGAAAGATTAAGGGATCCGTTAATTCCTTCTGTATATCTTTTCTTCTTATTGCGCAATAAAGTAGAAAGCGATGCCATAGATAACTTAATTGATTGGATGAATTGCTGGATAAATGAGATATTAAACAAGAAGAATTTCGGTAAGTTTGTCGATCGAGAATTCACTTCCGCTTTATTTGGCTACTATTCATTGAGCACCGCTGATAGATTAAGCACAGAAGTTGATCTCGAAGATGTTAAGAAAATGAGTTTTAATTTCATAGTTAACGATCTATTTTTCAATAATCTAATGTATTCTCTAATGATATTACTCCCGTTTGCTGAACAAATAAATAGAGAGGATAGAATTAATCGAGTATTTCAACAAGTCAAGAGAAACCTTAAGAAGGGCGTCTTATTTAATGATGCCAAAAATATTGTTTTTCTGTCGTTATTTTTCGAAAAAATGGAGCTTTATAGCGAAATAAAAACTATAGTAAATACTTGTATTGAAAAAGTGAGACTAAATGAAGTTCCATTCGGTGACCGTGTATACTATGCTTGGATCCTTTGGATGTATAGAAAATTAGTTGAGGGAAGGGAATGGTCAAATATAGTAGCAGAATTTACAAAGAATACTTTAGAGAATTTCTCCACGCTATTGGATGAGGTGGTCATTGACGAGGAAATAATTGAAGTTTATGGTCCCGATGTAAAGCGGATGGGGGTCTCCAGAATTTTACTTGCCGTAGCTTTAGATCTTGCAATCAATTTTAATAAGAGCAGAATATCCGCTCAAATACCTGCTTGGTCATTTATTGAGCGAAAACTGCGGGAATTGAATTGGAGCAATGTTCTGAGAGAGTTGAATCTCGCCATCTCTGCGTTTGAAGAAAACAGAATGAGCGATTGTTGCAATAACTTAAGGATGGCATTAATCACGCTGTTGGCGAAGATATACGAACTGCTCGAGGGTTGTCCTCCACCTATTGAACCAGGCAAGACACCGAATCCACGCTCACTTCTTAAACCAATGCAAAAACTTGGTCTTGATGATCAATCCAGCAGATTGATTTTAGGGATTTGGTCTTATGTTTCCGAAAGGGCGCACATAGAAAAGAGAGGAGGCCAGCCTCCATCTAGACATGAAGTGAAGTATGGTCTCCAACTAGTATTTAGTTCCATCGAGTGTCTCTTAAATTTTTTAACAGAATTACGAAATAAATCATGATTCTCCTTCTCTAAAGGATTATTAAACATCGAATCGGAAACAGCTACGTTCTTTAGCCGAAACTGCTGCGGTTTTAGCTCCGCATCTGCCTGAACTCGGGAGTTTAAACAAGCATTCAAAGTTATTCGGGCCACTCATTTCAGTCTGGAATATGTTATAGGATTTTGTCACGTTTAATTCACAAAACTGATCAGGAACATAATATGAATAGATAATTTAGCAAGCAACTATTCAAGAGCGTTCTGACGGACAAGTTCCATAAGCAATTATCCTGATCTCATTGATTAAGATTATCAAAGAATTTTGAATAAGGTTGTAAAATCGCCTAAGAAACTTTAGGTCACGAAATTATAAAACCGCAGATATCATCTGAAGTATATTAAAAATATACAAAAGGGGTAAAGGAATGAAGGTTCATAGGGTTGCATCTTAAGACAGCAAGTTTTTAACGCTCCACATTTGAAGTATTTCCTAATTTTTGAATATTCTTGACCTTCTTTAAGAGACCTATAACTTGTTTGACGGCTTCTTCAATCGCTTTAGGCCAATACTTCATAGCTTCGGCGAATTCGTTAGCTAGATCTACGTCATGATTTACTGGAGCTCTCCTAAACGGGCATTCGGATGGACAACCATGACACCATGGCCCCGTTATCCTCATGTGATTGTTCCCATTAAGTAGCAGATCCATCTTAGATATCACGATCTTCAACATAAATATAAGGAGATCTTTCGCATCCGATCTCGTAATAGTTACGGCATCACCCTTACCAGCTCGACATAGTACGACAGCATTTGCGTCGAGTAGATACTTTAACAGTTGAGAGACCGCGAACCTTACGCCGCCCTTAATCTCAATCCGAATCTTGAATCCATTCGCTGGAATATCCAATCCCATATGATTATATTCAACGTCAACATCTCCACAACCATATTGGCCTCGATTTTCGATCTTAGGCAAGAGCTCTTGGAAACCCTCTTCTCTAAGCCTAAGTAATAATAGATCTACAAGCAACTTACGCACGAATTCGTGCCTCTCAAGGTAGTATTGATCTAAGAGTTCATGTGATCTCGGCCTAAGCTCACTTAGGCATCTCTGCAAACAGGGGTAATCAATTAGGACTGATAGAATACGAGAGTTACTGGCTCTAATCCTAAGTTTCTTACGTAGTTCTTCAGTTTTTAGTTGAAGCTCTTTGAGCAGGGGCTCCATACCGCATCCCCCATACTAATTAGTATAATAGCCTATTTATAAACTTTAGTAAAATTTACTATATCGGCTGATATATCAAAAAGCCTAAAATTTTCCTTCATCGAAGGTCTTTTGATGCCAAAAATAACTAGTAGAGTTACTAAGGCAACAACAAAGGAACAGTACCTGAGGACGTCAATTCCTCAGGAGATAAAGGAATATCTTCAGCTTCAGGTAGGGGATATTCTGGAATGGCTACCGAGCGAGAAAAATGGGAAAAAGATTGTTATTCTGCGGAAATTAGAGTAGTGGACAGTTTCAGCTTAGTTTCGTTTACTCGAGAGGCGTTCTCTTTTGTAGAGAAGATAAATAAGTCTCCTATGAAAGGTTCAGTTTGAGGGCTCTTTGACATTAATTATTGCATTGAAGTGGCCTTTTTCGGATAGTGAGGCAGTGTTAATGGTCTCCGACACTCGAGCAACAACTCCAGTTGGGATAATGTATGAGACTAGGAAGATTAAGGCCATTTACGCTGGAGATAAGCCTCTTGGTGTTGTGGGCGGTGCGGGGGATCAAGCTTTGGTTAAATGGGGGTTTGAGGTTGTGGAGGAGGTTTTGAGGGAGTATGCGGGCGATGACGGCCTGGTATACTTCAGGGAGGTTCGGGAGGCTGTGAAGAAGCTGGAGAGGATACTCATGGCTAGGCTCGGCGAGCTTAGGAGGGAGGGCTTGGACCCGAGCTTCCAGCTGGTCCTGGGAAGCGTAGACCTCGACGGAAAGGCCTCCCTATATGAGTTCGATGGAAGAGGTCTCGCAGAGCCCGTTCACGATGATCCCGGCTACGCAATAATAGGGTCTGGGCTGATAACTGGCGGGATACTCCTCCTGAGGCTGCTTGGATACAGGCCAGACGTAGACTTGGGCTTATTGACGGCATTTATCCTAGATATGGTAAGCGAAGTGGACTACTCAGTTGGACCATTCGTCGGAGAGAGTTATCTAATGAGGCTTGAGATGAGGGGTGGTGAGAAAGTCTTAGCCCTAGGCCCATTAAAGGAGGAAGTTCTCAGGGAGTATAAGGAGAAGATTGCGAAGCGAAGGGAGCTGATTAGAGAGCTCTGGAAAGTATGCGATGAACTCGGGGAGGAAAAGATTTTGGCCAGCCTACGCAAGCTTCAGGAGGGTTCCGGTTAATGGAGCCCCAAATCATCGAGATGGATGGTGCGCTGAGACTTGAGGGCGCATTTCTAGAGAAGATCTTCGCCACATACATGCTCAGTAAGGGAGAGACAGTAGTTACAAGACCCGCGACGGGAGAAGTGCAGCATGATGTGTTAATAGAGCGCAGTGATGGCTTTATCTTCTGCGAGTGTACTGGTCTCGCGGATATAGGAAGGGGAAAAATCGACAGATTCTACAACGACGCCTTAATGCTCCACGACGAACTGAAGAGAAGGAAGAACAAAGGGTTGATTGAGGCGTGGTTCGTGGCCGCAGTGCATGACACTGCCTGGAGCAAGGAGGCTAAGGAGAGGTTCGAGAAAGCAGCTTCATCGTTACGCGAAAAGATAGACGCAGAAGTAAGGTTGCTAACTTCTGATAAATTGTTACTCGAATTAGTAGGCTCTGGAGTGCTTGGGATGAGGTTAATTAGAGATAGAGTTTATTGGGCTGGCCCAGAAGACTTAGCAATACGATATGATCCAGTGAAGAAAACGTTTGAATACAGCCGTTGCTCTGAGGGATTACTACAGAGACTCCATGAAACTCATTTTTCCTTACTTCCATCATTTTACTGGGAGAGCTACTATAGGAGACTATTTGAAGAGGCTGTGAAGGATAAAATGGAGCTTCCGTTATCTGTCTTCACCTATTACCCTGAAGAAGGCTTAAGATGGCGCTCGTTAGACGATTTAGTAAACTGCTATGAGCACTATTTGAAACACATTAGGAGAACTTATGTACTTGAGAAAGGAAAAGATTTCATTTTGGAAGAATATGTTAGCAGGAAGAGAAACAGATACTATACCCTCCACCTCTTCACATTAGGCGAGCAGAGAGGTTATGATGAGGCGGGATATGTTTCATCGACGCTTATCTCATCACTGAAAGGTAGAGCATTTGAGTTGATTGAAGACTTTAAGAAAGCAAATAAAGTTCCCGCAGGAGAGCGTGTATCTCTCGTGATAGTTTCTGCAAGCCAATATTGGACCCCGCAGGCTTGGGGTGCAGTTCCCGAAGTTCCGACGGCTTTTAAGGAAGAAGTGAATCAGCCCGAGCGAATGCCCGGTAACGAGCTGGTGAAACGCCTCCTCAATAAAGGAGTTCTAGGTCTTAAATTCAGAACTAAGAATCAAGTTACGTTAGTGGGACCCGGGATAAAAGCGGTGAGAATGACATTTGAAGGACTAACCTTCAGCGACAAACCGTGGTATGCGTAGATCTAGATGATTTAATACTCTGAAATCTTCTGTTGCTGATTAACTATTAGGAAAAACTTATCTCTAACTGACGGTATTTACGGTGTGCCGTGAGCGATCCCCCTAAGATAGCTATACAGGTGATAAGAAAAATATCTGCTGGTTTTCACGATTTCTTAAGGACCGAATATGGTATGAAGTGGATAGAGAATAGAAGGGAGAAATTGAAAGATTTTTCTGGAATGTTAAGTGAAGAAAATTTAAGAAAACTTTCTGAAGCTGATTTCATAAAAGTCATGTCAAACTTTGGGCAAACGGATTGTGGACAAATAAGGAATATCCAAAAAGTAAAACTCTTTGAACTCTTAAGGAGATTTTGGATGGAATTCTGACGAGTGGTAGACTTTTCGAGAAGTCGTCGAATTCCACGAATTAGTGCCTGTTATTTAGTCAAAGCGGCTCTAAGATTATTTTATCACCGAACACGTAAGCTTTATACAGGTATGGTTTCGCACTTGACCTAATTATTTCCTCTCGATCCTCTATGCTGATTTCTCCATTCTTCTTCATCACCAATAGGTCTGGGACATGATCCTTCTTTTTCAATATCTCGGCCAATTCCTCGGGCGTTATCTCCGACACATCTTCGTCTAATTCTATTATCATTTTAATATCTCCGTCCTTGAGAGCCTGTTTAATCAGGGAATTTACTAGTAAGTCGAATTTCCGCTCTAATCTCTGTAGCATGGATTCGAGCTCGTTGACCCTGACGGCCGTCCTGACAACCTCATCTTGATTAATTGGGGCTCCGCATCTCGGGCAATACCTTACCCCGGGCGGGATGGGTTGATTGCATCTCCAGCATGTTATGGATTTAGGTTCCTGAACCTGCTTCCCCGCATAATAGGATAGGATCTTCGGTTTGACATCTCGCTGCGCTAGATGAGCATATTTCGACGGCATCGATGATCTACTGCTCCACCTAAAGTACTGGCACATCTCCCTATCTGTCAGGAATCTCGCCTTCTCCGTAGCTGCAGTATGCCTGAATAAGTGAAGCCATATCCTCCGCTTAATTCCAGCCCTTTTGGCAATTCTCTTAAGCCTCGCCGACAAAGCGCCATACGTGAGGGGCTTCAACATGCCATTTCTCATTATATACCAAAGTGGGGCACTCGGATCGTTTCTTAATGGGTGGTGGTTTAAGTGATTGATCAGATCGCCGTATGAGCTAATGATAAGTAATGGTCCTTGCTTGGTCTTTCCGCTAACCATTATTTCAGCGTAATCGTCATGCAGTCTTACGCCGCCGACCCTACATGTTAATAACTCTCCAGCTCTTGGCCCGCATTCTCGAGCAATCGATAGTATGGCCCTCATCTGTAGATCATTGCACGCCTCGTAGAGTCTCTGAAATTCTTCATCGCTTAGGGGTTCAATCTTAGGCTCGGTTTCTCGAATCTTGGTATTCTTCAGAAATTCTAGGATTTTCTCCCACTCTCCTGATTTCTCTTCTCTCTCGGCGAGCAAGAACTCGTAAAACTTCTTAAGCGATACTCTATAGAGCTTCTTCGTATCATTGTCTAAGCCCTTATCGTTTAGGATCTTTGAGAACGCTTGCTTAAACTCCTTAGAGCTTACACGCTCAACCTGTCTGTCTACGAGGAAGCGCCTTTCAAATCTGCAGACGTTTTCGACATGCTTAAGCCTCCTCGCTAATCCAAGTCTCTGCCTACCGAGATAATCCGCAAACTCCCTGAAGATCGGCCTAGCTTTCTCTAGCAGCCTATCAAGCTTCCGGCTGAAGCCGTAAAGCTCGTCAGAGTCTCTTGGAGGTTTGGCCATCGGGTCATTCCGCACGTTAAATTTTAAATATCTTCGAGCAAGTTTGGCCGCAGCGGGATCCGTACGCTTTCTAGACTCCCCCTCCCGGGCTCTCCCTTTATTTGCTTCCCTCGCCTTGTTTTCTATCGGGGAAGATGACTAGGTCTTATCTATGGGTCGGCGTCGTAGCAGCGTTGATCCTCGCTTCGATAAGCC
>JAGGZB010000098.1 GCA_021162225.1 Candidatus Bathyarchaeota archaeon
AAGGAGAAGGTTAAGGTGGAAGAGCGGGCAAGCGGTCTAATCGTCGCAATGAACAGGACGCTTGAGAGACTTGAGAAGATTGAGGGTTTTGCCGATGAGGAGGTATCTCAGCTAATCGAGAAGGCTAAAGATCTGCTGAACATCGCTGAGGCGAAGAAGCTCTTAGCGGCTGGGAACGTCAGCGAGGTTGCGGAGAGACTCGCCCAAGCCAATAAGATTATGGGCCAGATCTTTAAGGCACTGAAGAACAAAGCCGGGGAGATCTTCAGAGAGAAAGCGAAGAGATTCATTGGGCATATTCTGAGGCGATACCGGTCCATCGCAGGTGAGCTACGAGAAGACGGTTTAAATGTCTCAGAGATTCTAGAGGAATCTGGAATCGGCAATCTAAGCATGCTACGGAATGCCATAGCTAAGATGAAGCTGGAGAAAATCAAAATGGCGATTAGGGAGCAGCTGAAGATCCCCTGTGAGCGACTGCGTATTCTCGTAAGAGCGTTACCAACGCTTGCAGAGGTTAAGAAGCCAGATATCATAGATATCCTCAATAATCCGGAGGAATGGAGCGGAAAGACAGTTTCTATCACAGGTGAGTATAGAGGATGGAAGATGCCGGAGGGTCTTCCCGGACCAAGCTTCACTGGCCCTCCTGAAACGAGAAGCGACTGGATAATCTCTGATGAAACGGGCTGGATATATGTTTCTTCACGACACCGTCCAGTCATCATCGGATCGGGCATAGTAAGGCTCAGAGGTAAGGTAACCGTAATCGGCGTGGTCAAGACTAAGGAGATCAACGATAGTCTCGTCCCGTACTTAGAGGCGAAGATGGTGTCTACCCGCCCAGTTCACCCGTCAGTTCCGCCTATCTCTAATGTCAGCAGAGCACTAAGCGTGTCGGTTGATGTTCTGAAGACCGAGAACGAAACGATTCTAAAGGTTACTGTAACGAATAACATGAACAAAACCGTAGTCTTCCCGAATAGCATCTATGGATTAAAGTTGATGAGAAAGACTGGAAAGATATGGATCGTAGCTGAGGAACCAGTCTCAGCTCAAGTCTTGGTTGAACTTAAGCCCGGAGAATCCGGAAACGTTACAGTAAAGCTAGATACTCTTCCTCATGGAACATACAAAGTTATAGTCCACGGATGGCTAAAAGATACAGAGCAGAAAGTGATGGGATTCGCCGTCTTCACTTCTTCCGTTGCCAAGGGACATTGATCTCAAAAACACTAAGCGAAAAAATGCAAGAAAATCCTCAAATTTCTCTTTTATTATTTGATAAATGCTCTCTTATGTTTGGCTTGACACTTAAAAAGACGTGTTCTAAGATACTCGGGTCTTTATGGCGAGGCTCGTAAGAAGCTTCTTTGCATTTTCTACATTGACTATCTTCCTGCGGCATTCGGGACAGATCTGCATGGCATCTTCCAATTCCTTACGTAGATCCCTGTATACGGCGGCTTTTTCCATGATCCTCTCAACAGCCCATCTTATCTGCTCTGAAGGAACATAGTATGAGCCGCAGATGCGGCACCTAAGCATCTCCACTTCGTTCATTACGTACGCTGTCTTCTTATTATCCGTTGAGAGGTGATACTCCTTCGTCAGCCTTATAGCCTGCGTTGGACACTCGTCTTGACAGAATCCGCAGAAGGTGCATCGTGCATAATTAATCTTCACCAAGCGTTTATCATCCTCATCGATTATTTCGATCGCGTCTGAACTGCATACCTGCGCACATGCGCCGCATCCTATGCATTTTTCCGCGTCAAACTCGTGTTTGCCCCTGAATCCCTCAGGAGTACCCCAATAATCCTCTTTTTTGTCTAAGGATACTCCTAGAGCCTTTGCTATCGCCGATACTATTGCTTGGGGACGAGGCGGACAGCCTGGAATGTAAAGGTTTACGGGAACTATGCGGTCCGGAGGGCCGACTATCGGATATCCTTCGCTGAAGATGCCTTTTGTAGTTGCGCAGTTTCCAACGGCGACGACGATTTTCGGAGGCTTAAGCTTCTTGTAAGCCATCTTCAGCTCCTCAGCTCCCTTGACGTTTATGCTTCCGGTAACGGCCAGAACATTTGCCTCCTCAGGTGTGAAAACTATCTCTACGCCTAGATCTCCGAGCTTGTATCGTGGAACGAGACATTCGAATATCTGTACATCACATCCGTTGCATCCGGCTGACATGAAACGATAAATAGCAATTTTCTTCTCAGCCATCTCACATCAACTCCAAACCTCGCTTCCTCCCAGTATTCACATCGATGATTGTGATGCGATCTGTACAGGCGAAGCAGGGATCGATACTCTCAATTATCAGCCTAGCATTCTGAACAATGTCTCCGCGGAGCATTTCGGTTAATGCGAAATTATTCGCAAAGGACGGGGTTCTAACCTTAACTCTCTCTGGAATATTCGTACCGTTAGACCGAATGTAATAGATGAGTTCTCCGCGCGGAGCCTCCGCCCTTCCAATCTCCTCCTTCTCGAGAGGTTCTCTGGGCTTAACAGATATCTCTCCTTCAGGAAGGTTCTCAAGCGCCTGTTCAATAATCCTTATGCTTTCAAGCGTCTCTCTAGCTCTAACGCGGGTCCTAGCTAAAGCGTCACCCTCATCCTCTGTAACTACTTCGAAGTCTAGCTCCTCATATGCGGCGTAAGGGTCATCTCTGCGTATGTCGCTCTTCACACCTGAGCCCCTTAACGTTGGGCCGACGGCACCTACGTCTAAAGCTATGCCCCTTGGAAGTACGCCTACCTCCCTAGTTTTCTCCACGAAGGCTTCATCACTATCCAGAAGCATTAATAGATAATTTGACAGGTTCTTCATATCCTTAAGAACTTCCAGTATCCTCTTAGCCTTCTTCGGCGTTATATCTCTTCTAACGCCGCCTATCGTATTAATAAGGTAGTTTATTCTGTTTCCGGTTAAATACTCAAGCAAATCTTGGATACGTTCCCTCTCAGTCATCACTTTCAGGAAGACTTCATGCTCATGGAGAGTATGAGCTAAAACACCAAACCACAAATAGTGGCTGTGCAGACGTTCAAGCTCCATATAAATGCAACGCAGGTATCGAGCTCTATCCGGAATCTCTACGTTCATTATACCCTCAGCGGTTTGAGCGTAGCATAGAGTATGCACGCCGGAGCAGATCCCGCATATCCGCTCTGCAAGCGCCAGATTCTGCATGTATGTTCTCTTTGTAAATAGATCCTCTATTCCTCGATGCACATAGCCAAGTTCAATATTCACGTCGATTATTTTATTGTCCTCCACGAGGAGCTCGAATCGTTCAGGCTCGAGAAGCTGAGGCTTGTAAGGTCCGATGCGGACGATCCTGGGCAAGTATCAATCACCCTCCACTTTTTTAATCAGCCGCAAAATCGCCCCTCTATGAAGCTCCAAATGCAAGTCTCTTGAGGAAAAACCGAAAGATAGAGCAAGTAGCTCCATAATATTTATGCATGGAAGATCATACCGTACTCCACGCTCCCTCAGCAGAATCTGCCCGGTTTCAAACTGGATCGTGCATGCAGGGCATGTTAAGACGACTGCCTCCGCCCCCGCCTCTATCATCTTATCTATCTTCGGCAGAAGCCGATGTGTGAGTGAGAATTCCTCATCAACCTGCATACTTGGATATCCGCAGCATAAACGTTCAAGTCCATAATCAACTATCTCAACGCCCGTTAAGCTCGTAAGTTTCTTCATCATCTCTGGCTTCCGCATGATGTCTCCGCTGAGATCACGGTAGAGGTGGCAACCGTAATGCATTGCAACGCGGATCTTTAAGGGCTTAGTCACGCATTCTCTGATCTTCTTGACTCCAATATCCTCATATAGCACCTCTACAACGTGCTTAACTTTGATTAGACCTCTATACTTCTTTCCATAATTCTCTAATATCTTATTGATCTGTAGCATCTCCTCAGATTCATGTTTCAGGGTTTCATTTGCTTCGAGAAGGGTCTCGTAGCATCCATTGCAGAGGGTCATGATGTCTAATCCGAGTTCCTCGGCTAATGCGAGGTTTCTAGCTGAAACCGCGAGTTGCCCGGTCTTATCAAGTAGGCGTGAGATTATCGGCTCGGGACAGCATGAATATCCTTTTAGATCAACGGTTTCTAGACCTATTCTTTCAAAGACTCTTCTGGAGGCTATCTCCACACTTGGTATACGCATGGGAATCTGGCATCCGAGGAATAGAGCATACTTAACCATAAGTTTTCACCTGTACCGAAGTCTCTTCTTTTCCCAGTTAAAGCCAACCTTCTCAGACAAGCTTGTTTCCTTAATGATTCCATGCATCTCCTTCATGTCCTCTTTATCTGTGAAGGCGAAAGGCGGAGTCTTAGGAAGCCCAGCGGCCTCACGCTTTCTCTCTATGAACCTTGAAACAGGAGCTACGCAGCCCATGGATATGAGGGATTCAGCTACACGCCTAGCCTGTGGAGGGAGAATTCCTTTCAGAGGTTTTCTTAAAGGCCGCTTATTCTCAGCCCAATCTTCAGTTAATATGAGGTTTCGCATATTAGGATGATTCATTACCTTCACGCCGAAGAGGTCGGCGATCTCCCTCTCTATGAAGTTCGCCGCTGGAACCATATCAGTAATCGATTCCAGAATGTTCTCCTCTTTCGGCCTCATGCTCCTTAAAGTGACTACTACCCCGTCAACATGGAAGTGATGCAGAAACTCAAAGTTTAACCCACAGTCCACCGTTGAGATCGTTATGAACCGCAGGGCCGAATATTTCCTCTTTAATGCTTCAACGGCTCTCCTCAACGCTTCAGGCCTTATATTTATGAAGACTCGTCTCTCATGGGGTGTAGATACATCCAGTACGTCGGAGCCGAGCTCCCCACGCATATATTCGATTATTTCTTTCTCCTTCAAGTTGAAGCCTCCAAATATCTCTTTTCGCTAAACTTCAAGGCCTCCTCCCTGGTTGTCACCCTTATCGCTTGTGGAGAGCAGAACCTTGCACATTGCGGATCTCCATCGCAGAAGTCACATTTCATTGAGACGTGGAAGGTCTCGTTGAACCATGGAACTGAGAGGGGACAGACAATTGTGCATGTCTTGCATCCTATACATACTGAAGGATTTATCCTTACCCATCCGGTTTCCTCATCCTTACTTATCGCATCACTTGGGCACGCAGCGGCGCATACTGGCTCGTCGCAATGGTGGCAGTAGATTGCTTCGAAGACACCTTTTTCCTCATCAAATAGTACATGCAGATGTGCTCTCTCGAAGTCCAAGGTCCTGAAGTGATAATAGGCGCATGCGATCTCACAGTATCTGCATCCAGTGCACTTCTCGGGGTCGTATACTAGCACTTTCTGCGCCTTTGAATTCTTCAATTGCTCTCTCTACTCCATTTTTTAGAGTTATAAAAGAATCGCTGATTTTCTATTTAATTTTTTTGGTATTACCCGCTCATATTTTATAATTAACAAATTATTTTAACAAAAAAATTATAAACAATAAACATCAACCTAATCGAGCATAAGAAAGAGCTCAACGTGTGTGGTCGCGATGAAAAACGCTCAGATGGATGAGGTTGATAGGAAGATAATCTCTCTCCTCACAGAAAACCCGAAGATGTCCCAGAGCGCGATAGCGCGCGTTCTTGGAATTTCTCAGCCCGCAGTTTACGCGAGGATAAAGCAGCTCGAAGAAGCTGGAATAATAGAGCATGCCGTCGGCGTAAACCTCAAGAAAACAAGCTTATACATAGCAAAGATAGATGTAACTGCAAAAAACCCATGGAAGATTCTTGAATTCTTCAAGAACTGCCCAATGTATATAAATGGCTTGGTTACTTCCGGAAGACACAATCTCTGTCTTTTCTTCATAAGTGAGAAGCTCTCAGCAATCGAGTCATGTATAAACTTTCACATAAGAAAGGACCCCGATGTAACAGATGTGGAGTTTAACGTCGTTATAGCGACAGCTAAGGATTTAGTAGTCCCCATTAAGATGTGGCATGAAAGGAGGGAAAGATCCCCTTGCGGAAGAAGATGCGACAGGGAGCTCTGTTATCCGTCTGGGAAATGCCTAGGCTGCCCAGCTACAATATTCTATAAGGGGAGAATCCTTTAATTCAGGTTTTGAGGAGATGAAGGTGACGCTGGCCGAGCATCTTCTATCATGGCTCAGGAACGCGAGCAGGGTGATGATACTTGGCATAGGAAACCCGATGCGAGGGGATGACGCCGTAGGCGTAGAGATAGTCAAGATGCTTAGGGGGAGAGTTCCAAGCTGCGTTAAACTTCTAGAGTGCCAGACTGTTCCGGAGAGTTTCATAGGAGATATAATACGGTTCAAACCCTCACATGTGCTCATGATCGACGCTGGACAATTTGGAGCAAGTCCAGGAGAGGCCAGGTTATTTCCTCCAGAGAGAATCTCCGGCATAGCTATTTCAACGCATAATATGCCGCTCCGAATTCTCTCGAGAATCTTGGAGGAGACTGTATCCGCAAATGTGCTACTCTTGGCCATACA
>JAGGZB010000022.1 GCA_021162225.1 Candidatus Bathyarchaeota archaeon
CAGAGCTCAATCTTCGAGATTGCAAGAGCTAATGGGATAAAGCCGCGTAGATTCTTTGAGGTTCTGTACATGATTCTGCTGGGGACGAGGTTCGGTCCGAGACTCGGTCCCTATCTCGTCGATATGGGGAGAACAAACGCAATAAAGATCCTTAAGAGAAGCATAGACTCCATTTAGACCGCGACATCCTTTTTTCTCCTACAGAGATACTTATTTTAGCGTTGCGAAGATATAAGTGTCTAGAGCATCCGACAGGCAGTCGCATGGTGATTATCACAGATGATTGAGATAAACGGTGCAGAGAAGAGTGGAAGCGGAACTATTCTGAGGCTGTCAGTCGCTCTCTCAGCCATAGTAGGGGAACCCCTGCACATATACAATATTCGGAAGAAGAGAAGCCAGCCTGGGCTTAGACCTCAGCATCTGGAGGCGGTTTTGACGGCTGCTAAGCTCTGTAACGCGGAGATTAATGGCGCATCTTTAGGGTCACAGGAGATATGGTTCTACCCTGAAAAGATAAGGGGAGGCAGAGTTGAGGCTGAGATTGGAACGGCTGGAAGCATACCGATGCTGATAATGACCGTTCTGCCGATATGTATCTTCGCTGAGCATCCTGTCACATTACATATCTCTAAGGGCGGAACGGATGTTAAGCATTCCCCAACAATAAACTATCTCAAATATGTTCTGCTTCGTGTTCTAGGACGAATGGGAGTTAAGGCCTCACTAGAGATACATAGGTATGGCTACTACCCAAAGGGCGGCGGCGAGGTCACATTAAGAACTCAGCCGTCCCCAAATCTCAAGCCTTTAAGCCTCGAGAAGTTCGGTGAGGTCAAAGCGGTGGAAGGCGTGTCAGTTTGCACTTTCCTAGCTGACCGAAAAGTGGCGCTGAGACAGGCCGAGGAAGCTGGGAGACTCCTTAAATCCAGAGGCTTCAATGCTAAAATAAGCGTTGTTAATGATTATTCCAATCCTATCCAGAAGGGAAGCTCGCTCGTCCTTTGGGCTGAGACTGATACAGATGTTCTTCTGGGAAGCGACGCTATAGGTGAAATCCGCAAGACAAGTGAGGCTGTTGCGCGGGAGGCCGTAAAGGGCTTATTCGACGAGATCACAGCTAAGCCAACAACCGATATACACTTGGCTGACATGCTCATTCCATATGTTGCCCTAGCAGATGGAGAATCCACATACTCAACGCGGATCTTAACGGATCACATGGAGTCGAATCTCTGGCTTGCCGAGAAGATTCTCGGAGTCTCCTTCAGTGTGAAGAAACGCGGTAGCCTCGTAGTGATCAGTAAGAAATAATTTGGAAGAGCGATGTGGAATGGTGGGTGTACGCATCCGCGGAATATATTCCACGGCGCTCACTAAGCTACTACTAGATCATGGCTTCGAGATCGTTCAGCCCTCAGAGGTCATCAAGAAGAGGTTTAGATTCCCAGATTCTGAGGAGGCTGAGCTTCAGCCGAGCCTAAATGTGCATAGCAGAGCAGACCGGCAGGGAGTGATAATCTCCGGAGATGAAGCCTCACTGGAGAAGATAATTCAAGTTTTAAAGTCAAGCCTAGACGATGTGATCTTTAGAAATCCCTTGGCGAAGCCGTTGCAGGCGAATAGTTGGAGCTTCATGAATTCCGAAAGCAGCCCTGGACCTCTTAGCCTTCAAAGCCTCGAAGGCGGATCTCTCTACCGCCTAGACGTAGAATTCCCAGGTCTCTCGAAGACGAGGCTTGATGAGATACGTGCCTCCGTCACGCCGACGGTTACTGGGCATCATTACTATAAGGCTTGCGGAGGCAGAATCTCGTTGCTTGTTGATATAGCGGAGAAGATGCTTGAGGAGGGATGTCCCCGAAGTGAGGTTGAGGATCTTCTACAAGAGAATGTGTGGAGTATGCTTCCCAGAGAGAGGTCGCGAATAAGCATCAGCCACATTAAGATCTGGGGCCAAAAGTTCAATCTCGGACCAGCAGAAGTTGTGAAGTTTCAAAGAAGAGGCGGAAAGCTAATACTGCTCCGAAGATTCTTCAAGAAAGGCGTATATGATGGACTTCAAGTCTCGAAGGATGAAGGAGACTTTGCTGTAAGCGAGTTTACAATAGGTGGTTTAAGCTTCCGAACAAGATACTTCTCCAGAGATTCATCTTACAAGGGGACATATATCAACATAAACACGCCTGTCGAAGTTTATCCTTCAAGGGTTAGATATGTAGACTTAGAAGTTGATGTATGCGTCTGGCCGGATGGAAGGATTAAGACCATAGACGACGAGAAACTCAAGGAAGCCGTATCGCTTGGCTTGGTCTCCGAGAAACTTGCCGAGATATCTAAACGTGAAGTCGAGAGGATTCTTAACTCGATAAGCCTAGAGGAGGAACGAGACGCCTATAATCTTCTCTAGACAACCTTAGATGTTTCAGTAAAAAATATATCGCTCCAGCTTGTCTCTCCTATATATAGGTGATATAATGAGCGGCTTAAAACTTAAAGCTACGATGTTTGCAACTTTAGCCGCTATAATTGGTCTTTCAACCCTATTCTTCACAATAATACTTTCGCTGATGGACGCGTTCAACATATACTCACTTGCATTATTCGTAGTCTTCTTTAACGTTCTTCAGTGGCTATTCGCTCCATACTTGATCGACGCCATGTACAGTGTTAGAAGAGTGTCTCGAAGCGAGGCTCCGGAGCTCTATGAGGCTGTAGAGAGGCTTAGCAGAAAAAGCGGAATCAAGCCTCCCCAGATTATGATTGCTAGAATACCTATACCGAACGCTTTCGCCTATGGCTCCCCGCTGACAGGGAACAGAGTAGCCGTGACGACTGGGCTTCTGAATACGCTAGATATGGATGAGGTTGAGGCGGTTTTAGGCCATGAGCTCGGACACTTAAAGCATAGAGATGTTCAAGTGATGATGTTTGTCTCGATTCTCCCGGCGCTTCTATACTATATAGGATACTCACTCATGTGGTCTTCGGCTTTTGGCAGGCGTGACGAGAGAGGCAACGCGTCAGCGCTGGCGCTGATAGGCTTTCTGAGCATCATCCTCTACTGGGTCTTAACGCTCTTTACGCTGTATCTCAGCCGGCTGAGAGAGTACTATGCAGACAGGCACAGTGCGTCCATAGTTGAGGATGGAGCGAGAAAATTGTCTATGGGCTTAATAAAGATAGTTGAGTCGACTGGAAGGATGCGGAAGCGCCTAACGAGCCTTAGCCATGTAAGCTCGTTCAGGATGCTCTTCATATGCGATCCTGAGTCTTCAGAAAGAGACCTGAGAGACCTCTATATGGCGAGCATGTGGAGAGGCGATAGAGAGATAATCGAGAGGTACACTAGGCGTAGATTAACGCTGGCGGATCAGATAGCCGAGCTATTCTCTACGCATCCGAATATTATAAAGCGGCTGAGGGCCCTACAAGAACTTATGTAATCTTCGTTTTTTGAAATAGTTTTTTAATCTCCGGTGTAGTAATTCTCTGCGGGAGAAGCATGATAGAGAAGAAGATAATGGGCTGGCATGTTATCTTCGCAGGCTTCAGGAACGTCAAAATTTCGGATCCGAAGGCTTTATTAGATAAGGTTAGAGAAGCCTCCGCGGTCCATATTCAGATATTCGATGCGGACATGATCGCCGGCTTCAATCACATATACTTCTCCGTACTAAATGCTCTAAACGCTTTCAATTCGGGGAACAGAATATCCGAAAACCTAGCTGTTGAGGTCCTTCTATACGCGTCTGGACAGCACCAGATTAGAAAAGCCATAGAGATGCTTGGTGTGAAGCCATCGTCTACGCGGATACTTGTAGTTGCCCTCTCGAAGATTAGAGATGATGCATTACAAGCCGTACTCAGAGCCTCGGAGATAATTAAAGGAGAGCAGAGTGATGATGTAGTCGAAATCACCGATGAGAAGTTTGAGGCGTTAAAGGCGGCATTTGAGATCTCGGATGCTGAGCTTGAGGCTACATTACGTAAATCGAGAAATGAAGCCTTGACAAGCGTCCTCATCGAACGTTCAGCGTTACTTATCACCCAAGCTTAGCCTTTTCCTTCACAACCGATAATATATCGTCAGGCTTGATGATGGATACTCCCGTCACCCCGCCTACAACCTCTATCAGAACTATTTTGTCCGGTTTCTCCAAGTTCACCTTACGGTTCACATGCTTAGCCGCAGCCTCTATTATCTCCCTCGTTGATATCTGTGAATGCCGCTTCTCAACAGTGACTCTAAACGTTTCGTTTGTACCTATCTTCTCAGAGAGCATGCGTACAGCCTCCTCTATTCTCTCCATTCTAGTTGGCACCGTCAATTCAATCGGCACCA
>JAGGZB010000135.1 GCA_021162225.1 Candidatus Bathyarchaeota archaeon
CTATTATCGGTGAGGAGTCTAAAATAGTATGCCCCTGCCCTTTATTAGTCTACTTTCAAAGCAGGCGTTCTTCATCACTTTGGATCGTTGAAATTAATATTAGGTTCACTTGCATAATATTCAATATTGATTACAAAGATCGAAAGAGAAAGAGCTTAAAAAAGCCTCATTGATGACAAGGAGAATATATTACGTCGCCTCTATGCTTAAACTAAATCCTTCAAATATTTTCTGAGCGAGTAGTGTATGGCTGATAACGTTACAGCGCTTACGATAACGGCTAATGCTACATTAGGGTGGAAACCGTTGATCGCAACACCCAGCGCTGTTCCGGAGGCTGGGGGATGTTCAGTATTCGTAATGATCATTAAGAATATCGAGAGTCCAACTGCTATGGAGTACATTATGACATTTATAGATGGCGGATGCGAAATTAGTGTACTTACTGATCCGCATAGGAGACCGATCATATGCCCCCCTATTACATTTCTAGGCCTAGCTGTAACGCTCCTCGGCATAGCGAAGACTATAAAGCTCGTGGCCCCTATCGATGCCACTATCACAGCATGCTCTATGCTTAGAAATATAAGCACTATCGACATCGCAAGGGTGGCAAGAAAGCTTTGAAGAACATAATTTTTCCATAGCGTTCTGAAGTTTTCATCCAATTTGCACATCTCCATGAAAGAGGATTCATTAATTATTTAATCTAGGTTTTCCATAATTCTTTAAAAGGGAAATGGAACGAATGATAAGACTGCAGAGACTTAAATATTTCTCCGGAATATTCAAAGGTTTCATAATATCTTTTAGAAGATGGTAGCGATGGAAAGAGTCCTAAAGGAGCTAAAGAAGGTAGAGAATGAAGCTGAAAAAATTCGGCGAGAAGCAACGGAGAGAGCTGATGCAATAATTAAATTAGCACATCAGGGGGCTGAAAGAATAATATCTGATGCTGTGAAGGAGGCTGAGGGAGAAGTTAACAGGTTGATGAAGAACTTTGAGAAGTCCATGGAGAGACTACATGAAAAATCTATCAAAGACTGCGAAGCTAAGATTAAGGAGTTACGGAGGAGAGCTGAGAAAAATAAGAGAGACGCCGTAGAACTCGTATTCAAGATTCTCACAGGTGAAGAGTAATAGATGAGCCGTGCAACAAAGTACTCACAGGTAATCGTTAAAGCAAGTGCTGAACGAAGCCGTCTGCTGAGTAAGGAGTATATTAGAAATCTTGCGGAATGTAAGAGCCTCAATGAAATGATCTCTCAGCTTAGAGGAACGGTATATGGGCACTTATTAGGAGAAGCTGAGAATCTCACAGCTGCTAGGCTTCAATATCTTCTCAAGGAAGAATTTGTAAGAGTCTATGGGAAGATACTAGCCCACTCGCCGAGCGAAATCAGAGAAATGCTGGAGAGCTATCTGCGTTACCTTGAAGTTGAGAATTTAGAGATTCTGATCAGAATGAAAAGCATGAAAGCACCATACGAATCTATCGTAGACATGCTACATTTATCAGTTGAGGATATTCTTAGAATGAAGAATAAATTCATCCAAGCCGCCAAGGCTAACGATATAAAATCAACTATCGAAACTTTCCGCAATACAATATATGAATCCCCTCTTTCTGAGGGATTAAAAAGATATGAAGAGACAGGATCAACTAGGTTTTTTAATTTCTCCCTAAGCAGATTCTACTTTGACAACTTATTAGAATCTGCCAGGTCTCTTCCTAAAGAGGATCGTGATGCGGCTTTAATACTCGCCGGAATAAAAGTTGACACATTTAACATAGCCGCTATAATTCGCTCAAAGATTCTGAATTATCCTCCTCACTTAACTTTCTGGACAGTAACTAAGCATTTTCATCTTCTCTCGGAGGAACAGGTAAGAAATATGGTCTCAAGCGATGACGTCAACTCGGTATTGGATCATGTTAGAACAACGTATTATGGAAGGTTCTTAGCTCCGCGGAGAAGTATTGAAGAGACGTTAATGAGTTTTGAAAGAAACTCTGAAGATTTCATCTTAAGGAAGATCATTGAAAAGCGAATTGCCGAGCCATTCACTATCGCCTCGCCCCTAGATATAATTCTGAGAAAGGAAGCTGAGATGAAGAATTTGATACTTATAAGCTCTGGTATAGAATTTAGGTGGAAGCCAGAAGATATAGTCTCGCTTCTTATTTAGCTCTTGAATAAACTATCTTGATGAGGTTCTGCTCATATTTAAGTGGCTGAAACTCCGTTCCCGTCCCATCATAAAACTTTGAGAACCATTCATAGAAGTGAAGCCTTAATGTATGTATGAATACTATGAGTCCCTCAAAGGCTATTACGAAGATGTTTCCTCCAGCAATCATTATAGTTTCAAGAATCTTGCCAGCTACCGGAAGAGCAGATGCCAAATCGCTTAAGGCATAAACTGATTTGAGAAGACCCCAGTGAGTCATCAGGAGAGCTAAAATCCTAGTATACGACGCCGTATTGCTCAGGAAACTGAGAGATAACTCTCCACCCTCAAAGATTCTCTCACCGAGAACGCTTAGAAAATCATCCGCTCCGAGGAGCATAAGTACAATGGGCTTTCCAAAGATAAGAGACATAAAAGCAATGGCTACAATGTATATTGGTCCAGAAAACCATAAATCGAAATTAAATTTACATC
>JAGGZB010000188.1 GCA_021162225.1 Candidatus Bathyarchaeota archaeon
CACTTGTAAGTGCGGAGATAGCGGCGAAATATGCTACGGGATTGCTCACGTTATGGTTTCCCGATGGCTCTCTATATCCAGGGCAGGTTAATATGCGGGATGCTGAGAGGAACTTGAAATCATCTCTAGAAGAGATCTATAGAAGGATGCCCGGATCCGTGAGCATGCTTATAGAGTATAAGCTCTTCGAGCCTGGAACGTATCACACGGTCGTCTCTGATTACTGTGTAGCATCTGACCTTGCGAGGCATCTGGGAGAAAGAGCTGGCGTATTAGTTGATCTTGGCCATCACGCGCATGGCGTAAATGTGGAGCATATAATTGCGCATCTAATCGAGAGCAAAATGCCTGGAGGGATACACTTCAACTCGAGATATGTTGCGGATGATGATCATGCGGTTGAGCCGAACATGCAGATCTTCAGGGTCTTCCATGAACTTGTAACTGGAGGGGTTATTGGAAATGAGGATCCGAGAAGAAACTGGGCGTATATGATAGATCAATGCTCCCCACTCGAGAATAGGATACAAGCTATTCTGCACTCCGTCGACTCACTTATGATCTCTTACGCTAAGGCGTTAATCGTTGATGAGGAGGCTCTTCGGAGATACCAGATGAAAAACGAGGTGATACTTGCGAACAGAGTCTTGGTGGATGCTTTCTTAACAGATGTTAGGCCGCTAGTTCAGATGGCTAGGATAAGTAAGAGGCTTCCAATAGATCCAGTCAACGCTTATGTCAAATCAGGATACCAGGAAAAGATTGAGAGAGAAAGGAAGTGATTAATGAAGCCTTCCCAGGCGATGAAAGCATGTATATTTTAGGATTGGATATTGGAACAACGGGATGCAAGTCGATAGTCTTCTCGCCGGATGGAGAGATAATATCGTCTGCCTACGGGGAATATAAGCTCTATCACAGACGAGTAGAATGGTCCGAGCTGGATCCCATCGAGGCATGGAACACGATTAAGAGGACTATTTGCAGAAGCGTTGAGAATGGAAGAATTAAACCAGAAGAGATAATTGCGCTGAGCACTAGCGTTTTGGGAGACGCATTTATTCCAGTTGACAAAGAGGGAAATCCTTTATACTGGAGCATGACGACCTTTGACGCCCGAGCCGTGAAGCAGACTCGTTGGTGGGAGGAGAACTTCGGAGCTAATGAGATCTACCAGATTACGGGTCAGCCATTGACTTCTTCAATGCCGATTTATCCGCTTCCGAAGATTCAGTGGCTACATGAACATGAACCTAAGGTTTACGAGAAAACTTGGAAGTTCCTCTGCTGGGAAGAGTACGTCAACATGAAACTCTGTGAGAAGCCAGTAACGGATTTCTCAGTGGCTTCGAGAACGATGATGTTCGATATTACAAGAAAGAGGTGGTCGGAGGAGATTTTAGAGGTTGCGGGCATAGATGAAAGCTTACTCCCAGAAGTCATGCCAGCAGGCATAGTAATAGGGCATGTTTCTCCGAAGGCTTCTGAAGAGACCGGTCTTTCCGAAGACACTCTCATCGTCACAGGGGGACATGACCAGCCATGCGGAGCTCTAGGAGCGGGACTCGTCGAAAGCGGCCCCGCTATGGATGCAACGGGAACTGTTGAGTGCATAGGAGTAATCTTGGATAGGCTGGTCTTAAACGAGCAGCTACGAAGGGAAGGATTCGCCGTTCACAACTACGTGATTGAGGATGAATACTTCCTCTTTGGCTTTAATCCTACAAGTGGAGTGATTCTAAGATGGTTCAGAGATAACTTTGCAGAGAAGGAGAGAATGGAGGCGGATGAGAAAGGGATCAACGTTTACGAAATCCTCACCTCGTTAGCCGCTGAATCGCCGATTGGCGCGAGAGGATTATTCTTCCTGCCATACTTTGAGGGAAGTGGAACTCCAACATTTAATAGGAAAGCTCGAGGCGTACTCATCGGTCTAACATTAGCACATAAAAAAAGTGATGTTCTGAGGGCGTTATTTGAGGGGCTAAGCTACGAACTTAGAAGAAACATTGAGGCAATAGAGAGGCATGGAACAAGAATATCTGAGATAAGGGCCATCGGAGGCGGGGCGCGGTCAGATTTCTGGCTGCGGATCAAGGCGGATGTAACTGGACAGCCTATAGTCGTGCCAAACGTGACGGAGGCATCCTCTCTAGGAGCGGCTATACTTGCAGGGGTAGGCTCAGGAGTATACAGAGACATCAAAGAAGCCGTGAGCGGAATATACACCGAAAGAATCAAGTTTACTCCACGAGCATTAAATGTGGAGAAGTATAGCAGATATTATGACCTATACAAGAGAATCTATGATGCTCTCGCTGGAATATTTGATGAGATTTAGCTTTAATCTTCTTAGATACTGCTTGACCGGAATCTTCCATTTGTCCACCTTAAATTGCGAGGAGAAGATGAATAGAGCTCTTGAGATGCTTAAGGTGCTATATGAATGAAAAAGGCGAGGCTCTAAAGGGGATGTCAGTGAAGTTTTGAATATTAATCGAAGAGGATAACTGTGACCTCTTCACCTTTTTCTATAACGTCTAGATTTACTGGCAAAATTACGTATCCATCCGCATCTGCCAAGCTTGTTATGTCGCCTGATGCTTTGAAAGCAGGATATGCAATGCCATTCTTTATCTTCACTGTGAAGAACTGTTCTCTTCCCGACGCTGAGACTACTCTGACCCCCATCTTCGCCTTAACTTTACGTGGAATCTTCGGTGGGAGTCTAGCCATCCTTCGAATTGCGGGGACTAGGAAGAGATAGGCATTACTCAGGCATGAAG
>JAGGZB010000014.1 GCA_021162225.1 Candidatus Bathyarchaeota archaeon
AGAAGATGCTTGAATCAGCCGAGGAGACCCTAAGCTACTGGCGCGAGCAGTACGAACGTTTCCAGCAGAGGAAACAGCTATTGATGAAGAGGAGGTTTCTGGAACGGGAGCTCGCTTGGGCTGAGGTAGCGCGGATAGAAGGAGAATTCTCCGAAGTGAGAAGCAAACTTAACGAAAGGAAAGCCGAGCTTGAAAGAATATTGGAGGAGATACGGTTCTCTGGGAGCGAGGTGAATAAGCTACGTGGTGAACTCGAAAATGCAAAGGCTTCTTGGCGGAAACTCTTTGATGAAAGGCTCGTTCTTGAAAGGGAGAAAGCTAAGCATGAATTTAACGTTCAAAATGTGGAGATATTCAGTGATATTCAATCCTTAGTTAAAGATGGGCGGCGTATGATCAGCGGCCTTATCAGCGGCCTCGGCTTAATTGAGGAAGGAGATTCCTATCCATATTCTGGAATAAATGCGAATCATGCATTACAAGCTCTCTCAGCTGCGAAGAATCTGGAAAAGTGGTCTGGAGAGCTAAATGCTAGAATCGCGAAGATACATGAGGCCGTAGAGAAGTCTCGCCGAAGCCTTCCTATCCTCGAAGAAGAGCTCTCTGATGTGAAGAATAAAATGCAGAAGATCTCTGAGGGCATCGAGGAGATGGGTGAGAGAATTCTGAAGGAGAGAATAAACTTGGCGATACTTGAGTATCGCAGAAGGGAAATTGAATCCGAGATTCGTGAGATGGAGAGGAAAATTAAGTATCTAAAGGAGAGAATAGCCGAAGCCACGAGTAGAGCTGAGGAGAAAGGGTCAAGGATCGCTGTCCTCAGAAGCCCGGATGAGATCTTAGATGAGATACGTATGATTGATGGACGTATATCGGCCATGGCCGATATACCCGGTGACGTGGAGCGCATGTATGAGTCCTATTCTAAGCTATACTTAGAGCTTCGAGAAAAGGCTAGACTAGCCGCTGAGAATCGTGAAAAGGCTCTGGCTGAGGTTGAGCAGAGGATGGCTACTTGGAGGAGGCTTATTCGAGATCTGCTCTCAAGCGTGAGTTCCCAATATGAGAAGATCCTTGCTTACGCCAATGGAACAGGATATGTGCGGCTAGTCAATGATGAGGATATAGAATCAGCCGGGATAGAGATATATGTTGGCTTCAGAGGGGCGAAGCCTGTTCCACTAAATATCTATTCACAGAGCGGCGGGGAACGAAGCACATCTGTTATGGCATTTCTCCTAGCACTACAGCAGCATATTAAATCTCCGTTCAGGGCGATAGACGAGTATGACGTTCACATGGATCCTAGAAATAGAGAGGTTATCGCAAACTTGCTCATCTCAGCTGTTGAGGGTAGTGATGTTCAGTACTTAGCAATCACGCCGAACCAGACGTACTTTGAAGGTAAAGGAATTCACATGATAACTGTACAGAACATCGAGGGATCATCCGTCGTCATGGAGGTTACGTGATGACCAGTAAGCGTTCCCAAAGAATCGCTAGGGAAGAGCTTCGAAGAATAATCGAGTTCTGTCGAGCCGTTGAGAATAGGGGGCTAAACCCCTTCACGGTGAATGTTAACGATCTCATAGCGGTTATAAGGTCGTATTTTCCAAGCCTGGAGGATCCGGAGGATCTTTCCTTAGATGCTGAAGCGCTTAATCGGATAGCTTCGATAATTAAGATGCAGAGTGAATGGGTGAAGCGGCGTGCTACATCCTTATATAGAGACCCGTTTCTAACAGAAGAGAAGCTACGCAGATTATCAATGCAAGATCTCGCGAAAGTCTTTCTCAAGACGTGGCATCCAATAGTTGAGCTTGAACAAGTGACGCTCGGTAGCTTAAAGATGGCGATGGATTACTGGGAGTCTCTTGCGCCTCTCAGCGAGAGATGGAGCGAGGAAGAGCTCCTTAAAGTGATGACTGAAAGGACCACGCGTGAAGAGCTCGTTAGGCAAGGGATCTTGCGAGACGAAGCATTTCTCTCAGAGATCAAAAAGATGTGGAAGGAGCTGAAGGAAGCTGTTAGACCTAAGGGAAGAATGGATTACTGGGACTTCATAGGGGCTGAGAGCTATGAAGAGACTATCAGACGAGCCTACCTTACAAGTTTCCTAGTAACATACGGCTATGCATCTCTAGAGATTCAGCCTTTGGAGGAAAAGATCTTCATAAAGCCTAATGAGAAGCCTATCCCTAAGACTAGCGGCCAACCCATTTCCTTTCCAATACCCGTGGATTATGAGAGGTGGAGGAAGTGGCAAGAGCGGCGAGGAGAATAGGGCGGAAGAGAAGATACGCGACGATGCTGAAGAAGGCGGCGCAGCTAATCTTCTATAGAAGGCATATGGAACCCGGCGTTAAGGGATGGGAACTAAGAAGGAGACTAGGATCCGACTATCCGAAGGTTGTTGCGCTTCTAGACGAGTATCTCAAGAGCATAGGCTTAACTGTGAAGACCGTATTCGAGGGCGAATCTCCTCCAGAGAATCCCACGATCGATCAGCTTGATAAGGCGAGGTTCTATATCACGCTTAGGGAGGAGATTAGCCTTGAAGATATGAGGTTCATAGGGTGGCGGATCGATGATCTTGCTGGCCTAGCGGTCTCGCTGGCTTATATAATATCTAAGGGCGGGAAGGTTCCTAAGAAGGATGTTGAATCCTTATTGAAGACTAAGCTTCCTGAATGGAGAGTCGAGATGAATCTATCACGCTACTTGAGGATGGGCTATCTTATGGAGGACGAGAATGAACAGCTATACTTGGGATGGAGAGCTAGAGCCGAAGTTGACCAGAAGAAACTTATTGACTTGCTACTCGAATATGAAATATGACGAGTGGAAAAATGCTTCTTTCCAGCAGGCTAAATTCACAGATATGTCGAATCGTATCTCTCTAGGTTTCCCGAGAATCTCTATCTCCCCTAGCTCGGGGCTGGACTTTCAGAGATCCACACTTTCTCAAGCTCGAGAGTGTATCCCTTTATCCTGACAACCTTTAGCCTCTCTTGGATTACGGGCTACACGCATACAAGGCTATCATTGTATCATTGTGTCTCGCGGTCGCTTAAGCGAAAGACTGGTACCTTAACCTCCTCGACACAGCCTGCTGTTAAGGCGTTAATCATCGTTTCTTGATAATTGATTTTCTTGACAAGCCTCTTTGTTGTGATGTCCGCCAACCCTATGCCAATCACATTCGTAGATCTTCTCGGATAAATCCAGTACTACTATCCGCTTAATCTTCAGCGCCGTAGGTTCATATTCTAGAAACCAGAATCTCCCGGCAGATTTGCGTCCATGCCAGTTCCGCTTATGTCCTTGCTGATCTTGTCGTCAATAATTTAGCCTTCTTTAACACTTTTCTCTTCATCTTCGATATTCTCAGGCTTAATAGCTTTCACAACTGCTATCTCATGTATACCTGTTCTCTTCAGTTCTTTCCTTATCTTCTCGACAAAAGTCCCTGAGTTTAGGAGCTTATACTTCTACCTAATCTCAATTATCTTGGGAAATTCAAATCTCAAGGATGATGTCTCTGCATCCTTCCTATACTTTCTCTTGACTATTGGGATGATACATACAATAGAATGTTTCATTCTTAAATGTGATAGAGATTGGAAGATCTCCGATAGGCGTAACTTATAAATTGCGGGGAATCCTTCTCGAAGATGCGTGATGATCTTGCCAGAAATATCAGCGAATCCATTCGGAGACTTCAGAAATCAGTGTATGAGATTGCTCTCCGAAGCCTTGCAAGAATCCTTCCCTAACTTGGAGATTCAGCCTCCAGCACTAGATATTCCCCCTACCTCCAAGTTTGGAGAGCTAAGCTCGTCTATATGCTTTGACTTAGCTAGGAGAATTCATGTAAAACCTCTCGATATAGCGCGTCAGCTAGAGGAAAAAGTAGAGGTTAAAACGGATCTTTTCCCGCTTATTAAGAATGTTCGAGCTGAAAAACCAGGTTACATAAACTTCTTTGTAGACTTACCTAAGCTTGCATCCCTTACGCTCCATTCAGTTAAGGCTCTAAACTTCGAGTATGGATATGTGAAGGTGGAGAAGCCTGAAAGAATAATAGTTGAACATACAAGTGCGAATCCTATTCATCCAATGCATATAGGACATGCGAGGAACTCGGTGCTGGGAGATTCCCTAGCTCGAATACTTGAAGCTAGGGGTCACAAGGTAACGCGGCACTTCTACATTGACGATGTCGGTCGCCAATCAGCTGTCATAGCGTATGGATGTAAGCTTCTC
>JAGGZB010000082.1 GCA_021162225.1 Candidatus Bathyarchaeota archaeon
AGAAGATGAGGGCGATCTCTGAGAAGCATGGATATTACAGGGGCATCAACAGCGTAGAGTGGAACATGGTTTCAGACTATCACACCATATGGGGCTATTACCAGCTAAAACTCATGATGGATGTGGCCAGAGATATCGAAGATTACAGTCCAGATGCATGGCTGCTCTTACTCGCTAATCCAGTCTTCGAAGGCACCACGTTACTATCTAGGGAGACTAAAGTTAAGGTGATAGGACTCTGCCATGGACACCTCGGATACCAGGAGATGGCGGAAGTTCTGGGACTCGACCTAAAAAATGTGGAGGTTGAATCCATAGGTTTCAACCACGTGATATGGATGACTCGATTCCACTATGAGGGCGAAGATGCCTACCCGCTCCTAGACGAGTGGATAGAGAAGAAAGCGGAGAAATACTGGAGAGTATGGCGAAGAAAGCAGAAAAACCCGTTTGACATACAGATGTCTCCGGCAGCTATCGATATGTATAGATGGTACGGGCTGTTTCCGATAGGAGATTCTGTGAGGGGAGGAACATGGAAGTACCACTGGAACCTAAGAACCAAGAAGAGATGGTTTGGGCCGACGGGAGGCCCAGACTCGGAAATCGGCTGGAAGATCTACTTAGAGAAGCATGAAGAATGGCTCAGCCGCGCCGTCGAGGCCCTACGCGACGAGAAGACCCCGCTGACAAAGTTTCTGCCTCCCAAGATGAGTCAAGAATCTGTCGTGCCAATAATAAACTCCATAGCGAACGATGAGAAAGGAACGTATCAAGTAAACATTCCTAATCAAGGAGTAATAAGCGGTATTCCAGATGATGTGGTGGTTGAGGTTCCAGCCGAAATAGACGGTAAAGGAATACATAGACTGCCTGTTGAAGGCCTACCTAAAAGAATAATGAAGTACGTGATTTACCCGAGGATGATGAGGATGGAGTGGGCGCTTGAAGCCTTCATACAAGGCGGGAGAGACCATCTCTTCGAATGGCTGATCACTGACCCCAGAACCAAATCCACGAGGCAGGTGGAAAAAGTGATCGACGCGATATTATCGATCCCGGAAAATGAGGAGATGGCTAAACATTTCAGCTAATCCCTCCACAAAGCTTCAAAGGCTATATTTGCTTGCTCCCCAACATTTTTCTGTTCCATCCAGCGATACTTAATGTCTGCTCTAAATACATGATATATGTTTATGGCTTCTCCGGGTTCCCAGGCACGGAGCTAATACTGCAACGCCTTTCCCAACTTGGCTGCGAAACCATACTTCTAGATCTTAACGGATCCCTCCCGCGGCAAGTTTCTAGAAATTGTTGAAAATGATTTGCCCTTTAGGTGTGGATGTTATTCCGCCAGAGCAATACATGCTTCTATATTATGATTGGAGCAATATACTAGTGGCCTACGCATCTTCTCTTGCATGCCTCTTTCAGGATGAGGGGGCTTAAAACCATAACTGTTAGAGTGATCTCTCCTGAAATTCTAATCGAAGCACATAATTTTAGAGGCGAAAACGTTAAAATGAATATGTCGTGAGTGGAGAGGATGCTGAAAGACTTGATTCAAGCATTATCATAAGGGGAGATATTTTCTTTTTAGGGCTGTCCTCATCATCCGCATACTTCAACCATTGTATCATTCAAGAATAATATCTGCTTTCTGACGTTAGATTCAGCTCTAAAATTGGCGGGCCCGCTGGGATTTGAACCCAGGATCTCCGGCTTTCCCCTCGATGGTTAGAGGGCCGACGCGCTATCCAGGCTCCGCCTACACCCTATTCTCGGGTTGGGTAGTCTACGCCACGGGCCCATTCTCCATTAATCTACTCTTCTGGAATATATACTTTAACAGTGTGATTTTTCATCGTTTCGGTCTTTTCTTCAAGCGGCAAAATTTTTTCCCAGTCCACCTTAAGCATAAGCACGAGTATGACTATTAGGAGTATGAATGAAACTATTGTTCCTATATAGCCTCCCTCCTCCCCTAAAAGGCTCTCGATGATCCCGATTGAAAGATAGCCTCCGTAGGCTAGGATTAAACACATCAAAACTTTTCCAGCAAAGCATGGTATGAAGGTCTTCAAGAAGCTGTAACGCATCATGCCCAGTGGTATGAATAACAAGTCGTCTGGTAGGGGAGTCAAGGCGAAGACAAATATTGCAGCCGCCCCGTATCTATTGAAGATCTTCATGATGCAATCTATTTTCCTCTTTCTCTCCTCGCTAAGAACTGCTCTGCCATAGTAGCCCAGAAGATATCCAAAGAGCTCTCCAATGGCTGATCCAGCCCCTCCCGAGAGTGCTACAAGAAGCGGATTGAACATCCGTGTGGATCCAACGTAGAAGATCACAAGCGTGTATGGTATGGGGAAGACCACTGAAACTGATCCGATAAAGCTTATGATGAAGATTCCTAAGTATCCATACTGCAACGCTAAACTTTCAAGCCATTGGCCTATGCTCTGCGGCGATTCTTTCCACCGGATTCCTAAGGTCAACAGTTCTTCGAACTCCTCTCAGCGTGGACACTTATCCTTTATATTAAGCGTCTAAAAAGAGTATCCAAAGGTCTTCTCAGCGGCTTTGAGAAGCCTTAAATCTGCTCTAAGCTTTATCTATAGCTGGGATCTGAGGCGATATGACCCTTTCCCGTCTAGATGATTACTTCCCAAAAGATAATGAATCTGTTAAAACTGAACCGAAAGAAACCAGCGGTAAACAATCACATGAAGCTAAAAAGTTTAGAGAGGAAAGTAATGGTTCTGAAGCTCAAGCTCCAAAGAACCTTCCACCTTCATACTTTATCTCAGCAACATATGATGGCGACGCGAATCTAGCATGCATAAAGCTATACGACCCTATATCGAAGAGAATATACAAATGGTATGATAATACGGGGCATAAGCCATACTGTCTAACAAACTTAACCCCCGAAGAAGTAAGAAAGATTCCAAGAGTCGCTGATCATCCAGGCTTCGAGGATGTGGAAGTCGTTGAGAAGTACGATGCCCTCCACGACAGAATGATTAAAGTGACGAAGATCATAGCAAAAGATCCGCTTTCGATCGGTGGGCGACCTAGAGGATGCATAAGAGACATAATCCCAGAAGATTACCCAAAGATCTTCGGATCTGAGAAAGAGCCTAAAGTATGGGAGGCTGCAATCAAATACTACCAGTGCTACATCTATGATAGAGAGCTTCTTCCCGGCATGCTGTATAGGGTGAAAGACGGCGATCTGATCCCGGTTGTCGATGAAGAGGCTGAGAAGAATATAAAAGGGATACTTGAAACGGCGTTCAAAGATGAACCCAAAGATCTCCTCTCATATCTGGAGTCATGGATCAGACTTCTTGAATATCCAGCTGCAGACATGAAAAGGGTGGCACTTGATATCGAGGTTTATTCACCAATTGCCACGAGAGTTCCAGACGCTGAGGAGGCTCCATACCCGGTTATATGTGCCTCACTCGTCGACTCAGAAGGTAAAAAGAGAGTTCTTCTTCTCAGAAGAGAAGATAAGAAAGGAGAAAGCGAGGAGATAGATCTCCCCCCGAACGTTGATGTCGTATTCTTTAATGATGAAAAAGCCCTAGTATTGGAGATCTTTAAAGCCCTAGACGAGTATCCCTTTGTCATAACGTTTAACGGAGACGACTTTGACCTCAGATACCTCTATCACCGAGCACAGAAGATAGGATTCCGGAGGGAGGAGATCCCCATAGACCCGGGACGCAGAGTATACCTGCTAAGGAACAGCATTCACATAGATCTCTACAAGTTCTTCTATAATAGATCCATACAAGTCTATGCTTTCGCTCAGAAATATCGTAATGTAACTCTGGATGAAGTTGCATCAGCGATTCTCGGAAAGTCCAAGATTGAGATCTCAAAGCCAATATCTGAGCTCAGTTATTCTGAGCTTGCTAGGTACTGCCTAAACGACGCCGAGATAACCCTAGAATTAACCTCCTACAATGACGACTTAGTTATGAAGCTCCTTCTAGTCTTAACACGCATAAGCAAGATGCCGATGGAGGATGTAAGCCGCCAAGGAGTCTCACGTTGGATTCGAAGCTTCATGCAATATGAGCATCGGAGAAAGAATATGCTAATACCGAACCAAGAGGATATAATCGCAGTTAAAGGTAAAACCACGACTAAGGCAATAATTAAGGGAAAGAAGTATAAGGGCGCAATAGTAGTCCATCCAGTTCCCGGAGTACATTTCAACGTGGCGGTTATGGACTTTCAAAGCCTATACCCTTCAATAATAAAGGTTCATAACCTCGGGTACCAGTCCATCCGATGTCCACATGAGGAATGTAGAAGAAACATCGTTCCAGGAACAGACCATTGGATATGCACTAAGCAGAGAGCTCTTGAAAGCGCTTTAATAGGATCACTTAGAGACCTCAGAGTCTACTGGTACAAGCCTAGATCAAAGGACAAATCCCTTCCAGAAGCCAGGAGAAACTGGTACGATGTCATACAAAGAGCGCTGAAGGTTATACTCAACGCTTCCTATGGAGTCTTTGGGGCTGAAACATTCGATCTATACTGTCCCCCAGTAGCCGAAGCCACAGCCGCCATAGGAAGGGAGGTTATAACCAAAACCATTAGAAAAGCGGAAGAGCTCGGAATCCAGGTTCTCTACGGAGATACAGATAGCATCTTCCTCAAGAATCCATCTCCGGAGCAGATAAAGACGCTCTCCGAATGGGCTGAGAAGACCCTTGGCATGGAGCTCGACGTTGACAAAGTATATCGTTACGCCGTTTTAAGTTCCAGAAAGAAGAACTATCTAGGAGTCTTTGAAGATGGAAGTGTAGATGTTAAAGGATTAACAGGTAAGAAGAGGCATATTCCAAGATTCATCAAGAGATACTTCGACGAGTTAGAGAAGAGACTCGCCAAGGTTGAAAGCCCAGCAGAGTTCGAGGAGGCTAAGGAGGACATAAAGAAGA
>JAGGZB010000185.1 GCA_021162225.1 Candidatus Bathyarchaeota archaeon
ATGTCGCCGTGTCTCTTATCTTGTCTATCGCTGACAGAGCAGTATTAACCGCCGTGTCAAATCCTATAGTTGTATCCGTTCCCGAGACATCATTATCTATTGTCGCCGGAATACCGATTATGGGGATTCCGCTTGCTTCATAAAGTTTGCTGGCTCCCCTGAAGGTTCCGTCTCCCCCGATTGCTACAAGCCCGTCTATTTTATACTTCTTCAAATTTTCGGCAGCTTTCTCTATCCCTTCTTGTGTCTTCATCTTTTCACATCTTCGGGTCTTAAGAATCGTTCCTCCCAGATTTATTATTCCGCTGACGGATCGGGCCTTTAGAGGACGAGATAGTCCCTCAATGAGTCCTGCATATCCCCTCTCGAAGCCTATAACTTCTAAGCCGTTATGAATAGCTGACCGGACCACTGCGCGTATCGCCGCATTCATTCCAGGAGCATCTCCTCCCGCGGTGACTACTCCTATCCTATTCACAGCCATCTACACCACGAACCTTCCACAATACTTCTCGTTGAGTAATTATCTCCTTCCTTACAAGATTTAATTCTTAAATTTCACGGGGCTAGGATGAGGCCGCAAAAATATAATATACTTTTGAGACGTAAGTTAATGGATAAACGACCAAAGCGGATAGGTGCTGATTTTGCCCCTTCTAGACAGGGAGGTACTTGAGAAGTATGAGGAAGCTGGCAGAATAGCATCTAAGGTTAGGGAGGAGATGGCCAGAGTCGTCAAGGAAGGGTTGCTTATAATCGAGGTTTGCGAGGCGGCTGAGACCGCTATTCGGAGACTCGGAGGTAAGCCAGCCTTCCCTTGCAATGTCTCCGTTAATGAGATTGCCGCACATTATACTTCCCCTCCAAGAGACGAGAAAAGAATTCCCAGAAATTCAGTTGTGAAGATCGATATAGGAGTACATATTGACGGATATATTGCTGACACAGCCGCCACCGTATGCTTCAATCGGGAGTATAGGGATATGACTCAAGCGTCTAAGGCAGCATTGGAGGCCGCTATTCGCACTATTCGACCTGGAATCTCTACTTCAGAGCTCGGATCGAAAATCCAAAGAGTTATTGAGAATATGGGGTTTAAGCCCATCTCCAACCTCACTGGGCATCAGATTGGTCGATACGCAGTTCATACTGGTAAATCCTTACCGAATGTTTCTCATGTATCCTTCAGAAAGATTCGTGAAGGAGAGGTCTACGCTATTGAGCCCTTCGTGACAACTCCTGATTCCGAGGGAAGAGTGATCGAGGGCTCAGAGGCGCATATATTCAGATTTTTGAAAAGGAGAGGCTTGAAGGCGGGAGTATCCAAGAATTTGCTGAAGTACATAGAGAAGAACTATAGAACATTACCATTCGCTAAGAGGTGGCTTACAAACTGCAAGTTTATGAGTGAATCATCATTTAGGGAACTTCTTGAATCCAGATGTATAATGGCTTATCCAGTCTTCATCGAGGCAAGTGGAGGATGGGTTGCTCAGTTTGAACATACAGTGTACATAGATAAGAGCGGCGCTGTCGTATTGACGGAGTAGAGAGGCCGTTATAGCTCGTAATGTTCCCTCTTCTTCTCTTCCTCGTTGGCTTTTCTGAATATCATATATATAAAGGTGGATTCTTTGCATTTCGGGCATGGATCCGCTTCTTTCAAGACGTAATCTCCCTCCTTGAATTTCCTTGTGATTTCGAAGCCGCATTTGGAGCATCTTATAACCGTGAAGACTTCCGGTTGCTCGAAACCAGTCTTTGGAGGTTTCGTCTTTATCTGGAGAATCATATAAACTGATAAAGTGATGGCGCTTATGCTTAGGGCAAATGAAAGATAATCCATATATCCTCTCTCCTTATATGTTTTGAAAGCTTGCAGCAGCGTTATGAAGGAGAGGAGCATCAAGACTATTATCATCGATACGAAATATGCCTGCGTTCTCCTTACATTGTCGGAATTCTTACTCATAAAGGTCTCCTACTGAGCTATTCCAATAGTATTTCCTATACCCGCAATTATGACGCTGTCTCCTTCCTTGGTAGTCTCCCGAATAATTCTCTTTATCCTGTCTATAACATCGTTGACGCTATCAGCTATTTCCTTCCTCATAGTTGAGACGACATCACCTATGCTTTCCTTCACTAGGATTGCGCTTAATGGAATCTTATATTTCGTTGCGACTTCCTCAACCTTATACTTGTCTACTCCAGGCCCACCTATAGCTACTCCTGTTCCCTCATCAACCTCGCCTGGCTTCTCCCCTTCAAATTTCTAAGCGGCGTCGATGATTATTATTCTGTTTATCTCTCCTTCTTTCTCCTCAAGAAGTTGCCTTATAGCCTCACCTGGCTTGCCCACGTTTCCCCCAGGCCCTTTCGCCTTCAACACGTATGCGACTCGTCCCTCCAGCGGAACCCTTCCAACAACTGTGTCATCTACTATCTCATATGATTTGCTTCCGCGCATTAGCCTAGCGGCGATGAGCGGGCCTATTCCGTCACCTATTGGCTGTCCATTCTTGAATGCAACGAGAGCCCTTGCGTAAGCTTTAGTCTCCATCATTATCTGCGGAAGGATCATCTGTAGCTGCAGTATAATGTAGAAGCTCGAAGTCTTCTTTCCTATAAGATAGTAGTGCCTTACGGCCTTGTATATTTGATTTAGAGCCATCGCCGCTTCGATCATATTTGTTAAATTGTTTATCTGAGTCTCATCAGCGTCGGGAACCATCAGCTTAACTTCCTCTTTAAACTTGAAGTCTCGAACATTGATTAAGTGTTCAAGCCGCCTTATTATTCCGGAAGGATCCAGATCCACTGGAGAAATGTAGACATGTTCAAGAAGACGGTCGATCCTATCCGTTGGGTCACTATTGCCTTTGCTAATACTCTTAATAGTTGATATTGCTATCTCTCGTCCCCGATCCCTCATTAGCTTAAGTCTGAAAAGCGACCCCTCAATCTCCTTAAGCATTATCTTAACCTGAATCTTCTGTCCATAGAACATGTAGAGAATAAAGAATGCTAGCCAGAGAGCTTGTAGAACCATCGCTACTATATTGTCTTGAAAGGGAGCCTGCGAAGTGAAGGTTGACTGGATATTCATTAGTATTACGGCACCGATAGAAAAG